>CAMJMR010000008.1 GCA_946407095.1 uncultured Selenomonadales bacterium
GAAAACATCAGCAAATTTTTTCTTGCGAAGTCGTTGGCGACAGGCTTAGGCGCGGTCGGAACGCTGAACTTATCGGAACATTGCGGCGCGCTATCTGGATGCAACGTCACGTTGCCGCCCGCTACGCTGACCATTTCCGAAAACATCAGCAAATTTTTTCTTGCGAAGTCGTTGGCGACAGGCTTAGGCGCGGCCGGAACGCTGAACTTATCGAAACATTGAGGCGCGCTATCAGGATGCAACGTCACGTTGCCGTCGAGAAGTTCACGCACAAGGACTCTGAACGCGGTATCGGTGACGCCTGCCATCGGCGCAAGGAAAATTGGCGTCTTGAAAATTTCAGCGGTCGTCATTGCGAATTCCGCTCGTGCAGGACGCGCAAGCCGCTGAGCGTCAAGAAGTGGTCGATTTTGTCAATGGTCTTCGATTCGCGCTGAATCATCTTGGCAAGCCCGCCCGTCGCTATGACCTTGGCTTTCCAATCCGCGCCCATTTCCGCCCGAATCTTTTCGACAATCGTGTCAATCTGCCCGACGTAGCCGTAGATAATGCCCGCCTGCATACAAGTCGTCGTGTTGTGTCCGATAACGCTTTTGGGCGGAATGAGTTCAATGCGCGGCAACTTCGCTGTGGAACTGAAAAGCGATTCGGCACTTGCCACGATGCCCGGCGCAATGACTCCGCCCAGAAAGTCGCCCGTCTCCGACACCACGTCGAAAGTCGTAGCCGTCCCGATGTCAATCACAATCAGCGGCCCGCCGTAAAGTTCAAAGGCTCCGACGGCATTAACAATCCTGTCCGCGCCGATTGTTCGCGGGTTTTCGTAATTTATCTTGATGCCCGTCTTTATGCCCGGCCCGACGATGAGCGGTTTGACTTTGAAATAACGTTCGCACATTTTGGTAAGGGGCACAATCAGCGGCGGCACGACCGACGAAATAATTATATCCTTGACGTCAGAAATTTTCACGCCCTGGTAGCGGAACAAGTCGTTAATCAGCATGCCGTATTCGTCGCCGGTCTTTTGGCGGTCGGTCGATATGCGCCAATGCTTCATAAGATTTTTACCGATGTAAGTTCCCATGACGATATTGCTGTTGCCAATATCGATAACAAGTAACAAATGACCAACCTCCTAAAATTTTATTTCCACGTCTGCAAGAGCCGTTGCAGATAATCCAGCTCGACGTAATCTTTCCACAGATTATTTAAGTGCATGGCTTCCATAATTTGCGGGATAATATTCAGGCACGCGCCGCGCAGGTCGTTTACGACGGGATAAGGCAACGGCAAAATGTTCGGCAATTCGGCAAGCAACAGGCGGGCGTCTGCGAATGTCATGTTGCTTAAAGACTTCAGAGTTGCCTTGAGCGACGCCTCCTCGTAAACCTTCAGCCGCTCGTCGTTCGGAAATTTCCCGCGCAGATAAGCACTGACTGCCCGACAAGTTAAAAAAGTTTCAAGCTTGCCCGAATAAAAACTCGGCGGCACGGTCGGCAAAATCATCGGCGACAAATTTTTTGTCAGTGCTTTAAGTAATCTTTCGTCTGCGTGAGAATTGTCGGGCGGCCGGTAAACTTTCGCCCGCGTGTCACGATATTTCAAAATGCCGTCGTCGAAAATCTCGTTGCGGTCAAAAATTTCAAAGCTTTCAACGTTGTAACTATTTATTAAAGAATCCGCTTGTCCGCGTTGAACTTTTTTTGCGTGTTCCTCTCGCGACTTTGCGTGATAATGATTCACAACAATTTTGTCAACAGTCAGAGGAAGATTAATTGCTCCTTGTATAAAACCCCCTTTCTCATTTACCGCAAAATATTTTTCAAAATAATTCGCAAAATGTGGACTGGGGAGAAAGTTTATCGCACGAGGATTAGCGATAGTCTTGACCACAGCGTTGCATCCCGGAGTATTTGGCTTGCGAGGAGAATATACCCAATCATCACTGGCGCGGCGCGTAAATCTTTCAAGGACGCCGCGAGAATAATCGGCTTTTTCTTGTCCGCTCGATCCAAAATAATGCCAATTTATTACCAAGCCTGCCACGTTCGGGTCGCGCGATAAAATTTCGTCGACGACTTCAACAACCCCCCCCCCCACGCGATTTCGGATAAATGAACTCGTCAGCGTCAATGAACGACATATAGCGGCTTTGAAATTTAAATTTCTTGAGGGCTTCGTTATAAACCAACATTTGCATGGCTTTGCCGGGCGCAGAAAAATAATCGACCCGACCCGCCGCGACGTAGGGCTTAGCGACTTCGGCTTGATTGTCGGGGCTTTCGTTGTCGTAGATGTAAAAATGGTCGACGCCCGCCAGCAGGTGATAGTCCAGCCACTCTTTTATGTAAGGGCCTTCGCATTTCATTATGGCGACGATTGACAAGTCGTGCAGGAACAGATTTTTGTCGACAGCCAAGAGAATCACCTCCGAAAAATTTTCAGCAAGAGGCGCAAGTCATTCATTGCCGCGAAGTCCCTCCAGAATTCGTTTTCGCGCATGAAGTCCATCGTCCGCGAAATGATTTGAATTGCCGCGCCGCGCAGGTCGTCCATGACGGGATAGGGCAAGCTTAAAAGATTCGGCAACTCGCTAAGCAAAAGCCGCACGTCCGAAAACTTCAGCCCGTCCAAAGACTTCAACACCGCCGCAAGCGACGCCTCCTCGTAAATCTTCAGCCGCTCGTCATTCGGGAAGTTCCCGCGCAGATATTTGCTCGCCGCCAAGCACGTCAAAGCCGTTTCCAAGTCTGAAAGTTCGTCTTCGGCGTAGGCGGTCAAAGTTTTCGTCAAAGCGGCTCTTACGCGGGCAAGCCGTTGCGCATCGTCCTCAAGCGAGAAATTTTCGGCGCGGGCGGCACAATATCTCAAAATGCCGTCGTCGAAAACCTCGTTGCGGTCGTACATGTCAAACCACGAATCGTCAATGCAATTCGCGCCCGTGTCGGCAGAGCGGACGCCGCCCTTATCTGCGCGGCCGCGCGCAACCTTCGTGCCGTGTTCCTCGCGACTTTTGACATTGTAGTGATTGAGCGCGATTTTTTCAGCCGTGACGGGCTCGTTGCAATAGGATTCGACTTGACCGCCCGCCTCGTTGACGGAATAGCAGCCCTCGAAGTAAATCGGGCAATGGGAACTGCCGAAGAAAGAAATCCTGCGCGGGTTGGCAACGGTTTTAATTTGAGCATTGCCGCCGGGAATATCGCGGTGCGGAATGGGGACAACCCAATCGACGGGCGCACGACACGTAAACCTTTCAAGCACGCCGCGCGAATAATCAGCCTTGTCTTGCCCGTTTGAGCCGAAAATTTGCCAATTAACCGCTAAGCCCGCAGCGTCGGGGAAATTTTTCATTACGGCGTCCAGCACGGCGGGAAGGGTGTCCGTCGTGTTTTTCGGGTAAAGGAACTCGTCCAAATCGATGAAGGCGACGCGGCGGCAAAGGAAACGATAATCGCGGACGGCAAAATTATAGGCGGCATATTGCGCCGAGCCGCCCGAAATTTTTTCACTTGTCACCAAGCCCGCCGCCACATACGGCGCGACAATCGCGTTGTAGTCGTCGGCAGAATCGTTGTCATAAAGATAAAAGTGGTCGACTCCCGCCAAAAGATGATAGTCGAGCCACTCTTTCAAATAATGCCCTTCGTTCTTCAGTATCGCGACAATCGCCAAATCGTAAAGAAACAGATTTTTTTTCACAGACTTAAAAGCACCTCCGCTATCTGCGACGAAGAAGTTTTGATTCGATAAAAGCCAAATCGTCCTCCAAAAAAGACGGCTTCCTTATGTAGCCCGCAGCCGCCGATTTTTTTATATCGCTTAGGACGGTAAAATCGCGCGTGTCGGTCATGATTATCACGGGGATATGTTTCAGCTTGTTGTTGGAAGTGACGAGCTCCAAGAATTTGAGTCCATTGACGAAGGGCATCTCCATGCTTACGAGAATCAAATCCGCGCCGTTATTTTCCAGAATCCTCATGCCTTCCGCCGCACTTTGCGCCGTGAACAGTTCGCAAGGGAAATGATTTTGAATGGTCTCCCGCTCCTGCCGCAAATCAAAAATATCGTCTTCGACAAGCAAAATGCGGAAAGTAGTCCTTGCTCGCCCGTCCTCCGCAGTAGTGCCGATACTTTCTTCGACTTCAATCATTTTACTTACCCTGGCGACCAAGTCTTGCGGCGAACACGGTTTGGTAACGTAATCTTGCACGCCGAGCGAAAAAATATTGGCGACAATTTCCCTTTGCGTCGAGCTGGACATTATCATCACGGGCAAATTTTTAAAGCGTTCTTCGTTGCGAATCCTAATCAGCATATCGACGCCGTTAAAATCCGCGTCCAGAATGACCAGATTTATTTCGCGGCTGATTAGGGTGTTAATCGCGGTGAGGGCGTTGTTCGTTGCCAAAATGTGATAGTCGGGCAAGCCGCGCTCCAAAACCAGTTTGCTTATGCTGAGGTTGCGCTCGTCGGGGTTGATAATCATGATAGTTGTTTCGTGGCGTTCTTCGGCCACTTTTTTCAAATCGTTGCGTTTCATGGCCTCGATTCGTCTGCCTTGCATCCTGGCTCTTTCGCGAAATTTTTCAAGGCACAGCGAGCAATACAATCCGGTTTCTATGATTTTGCCGCAACCGGCGCACGGGCGTCCCGTCATTCGGGTTCTGCTGTCTGAAGTTCCTTTTCTTGCCATATCTTTCCAATACTTACCTCCTTCGCAGAAACGCCAAGATTTTTTCTACAGTTTACTAATTTTCGCCGATATGTCAATAAAAAAATACATGCCCTTTCGTTTGCTAAGCAAAAGGGCTCAAAGACAGCTTTTTATGTTTAGAATCTACTTTTTCTTTGCATGCCCAAAGAAAAAGTAGCAAAAAGAAAAGGCACCTCGCGGGGGCGTTAAGCAGTCGTTGCCAAAGCGTTGCGTCAACCCGAAACCGCCTGTGCCGGCAAAGAAACATCCATGTTTCTGTTGCCGGCGGGCGCGCGTCCATGCGCGCCCCAAAGACTACGCGTTTTGCCAAGATTTTGCAGCGTGATTGTATCTGTAAGCCGAGCCGTCACTCAAGACGAACGCCGAGCTTAAAAGTTCCGTGCTCTGTGCCGCGATGACGTTGCCCGTATTGAACGCCACAGCCACCACGCCGTTATCTTCGGCCGTCGCGATTATGTCGCCGAGCGTCGCGTCATTCAAGTGGACGATATCAGCTGACGAGGCGTTAAGGAAAATGTCCGCGCCTTGCACCCTGCCGCCGATAAAAATATCAGCTCCGCCGCCGCCGAACAAAGCATCCGCCGCAACGTCCGCACCGCCCCAAAGCTGACTACCGCCGTCGCCCGCAAATATCACATCGGAGCCCGCCGAGCCGTTTATCACTTCAAAGCCCGCGATGCCGCGTCCGTCAATCAAGCCAGCCGTCGTCGCCGCATATGCCTTGACGAAGTCGTTGCCCGCCGCGTCGCTTAGGTCGATAACTTTGTCCGTCGCATTTTGAATGGCGAGAGCACCTGTCGACGAGCCCGCGATGAAATTGCCTGCGCCGTCGAAAAACGCGCCCGTGTATTGCCCACCGAAAATAATCTTGTCGCCCGACTGATAATTGGCGATGACTTGATTGCCGCCCGTGTAGACGTGTTGAGCCGTCGCGGAGGGCTGTTGAGGCTGTTGAGCTTGCGAAAGCATTTCGTTGTAAAGCTTGCGGGCTTCAGCCGAGGTTGTGCTTGTCTTGTTGTTCCCATACTTTCTGCCACCGCCCGACGAACTGCCGCCACTTGATGAACTGCCACTGCCGCCGCGTCCGCTTGCTGACGAGCCGCCCGAAGCGTCCGAGCCGTGCCCTTCGCCGCTTGACGTGCCGCCCGAAGTGTTGCCGCCGCCACTGCCACCGGTGCCTGAGCCACTGCCGCCGCTTGACGAGCCGCCGCCGTCGCCACCTGAGCCTGAGCCTCCTCCTCCGCCGCTGGTGCCCGATTCGCCGATTATGACGTGTTCGGGGTTTGCTCTGAAGTTCACCAACCGTATCGTGTTATCGCCGACCGTGACAATTATATCGTCGCCGCTGGGCGTGCCGACCGTGGAGTAGGTGCCCGTGCCGTCGCCGATTTGCAAAGTCGAGTTTTCGGTCAAGCCCCAAATGGTATCGTTGCCGTCGCCGGGCGTGTATTGAATGAAACTGTTCGCACCGTCGCCCGAAAGGCTGATTCGGTCGTTGCCCTTGCCGCCCGATATCGAGACGAGCGCGCTACTGTTGGTGATTGAGTCGTCGCCTGCGCCGCCCGTTATTGTTACGTTCGAGTCGCGATTGTCAATTCTATCGTTGCCGTCGCCGCCGTCCATTGAAACATTCGCGCCGAGCGTGCTGACAAGCGTATCGTTGCCCGCTCCGCCGCCGATTGTCACGTTGCTGTTGTCGTTGGCAACGGTATCGTCGCCTTCGCCGCCGTCGACAGTCACGCTTGCGCCGCTGTTGAAAATGGAATCGTTGCCCGCGCCCGCGTAAATTTTAACGTTGTCGCTGTTAAAGCTGTAAACGGTGTCGTCGCCGTTGCCGCCGTCGATTGTGACGTTCGCGCCGTCGTTGTGAATGGAATCATTGCCCGCGCCGCCCGCGATTGAAACTTGCGCGGCAGTGTTCCTGATTGAGTCGTTGTCGCCGCCTCCGTCGATTGAAACTTGCGAGCCGTAATTAACAACGTAGTCAACACCTGCGCCGCCATAGATTGAAACGGAAGAACTGCGATTTTGAATTGAATCGTTGCCCGCGCCGCCTTCGACGATAATATCGTGAGAATCGGCGGTCGTGTGAATGGTGTCGTTATCGTCGCCGCCGTCGATTGTGACTGAATCGCCGCCGTTGCTGTAGAGATAATCGTTGCCGTCGCCGCCGCTCATTGAAACGCCGGAGCCGCTGTTCCAAAGGCTGTCGTTTCCTGCGCCGCCGTCCATTGTGACGCCGTCACCGTAGTTATTGAGCCTGTCGATACCCGCGCCGCCGTCCAGCGTGATGGAAGTGCCTTCGCGATTGACAAAGTAATCATTGCCTGCGCCGCCGACCATTGAAACATTGTCGCCGCTGTTGTCGACGGAATCATTGCCCGCACCTGCGTCGAGCGTTACGTCATTGCCCTCGCGGTTGAAAAGAATATCGTCGCCCTCGTCGCCCGAAATGGAAACGTCCGAGCCGAGAGAGCTTAAGAGTATGTCCTTGCCCTTGCCGCCCGATATCGAGACTTTGGAGCCGTAAAAGCTGCGAATGCTGTCATTGCCGCCGAGTGCCGCTATCGTCGCGCCGTCGACGGTGCTTCGGTAAGTGTCGTTGCCTTCGGTCAGCGTGACGAATGTGTTTTCGACATTGAAAGCGTCGCCCAAGCTTGGCACGTCTTTTAGCAGGATTGAGCCGTCGCCGACCGTGATGAGAATATCGGAGCCGCTTTTTTGCGTGGAATAGGCGTCCGAAATGTTCAAATGCGTTGTCGCGTTGTTGAAGCCCGTAACGGTATCGTTGCCGTCGCCCGCCGCGTATCGAATGAGATTGTTCGTCGAGTCGCTCAACAGATTGATTGAATCGTCGCCCGCGCCGCCGTCAATCGTCGTGTTCGCGCCGCCGTTTTGAATTGTATCGTTGCCGTTGCCGCCTTCGACCGAGACACTTCGCCCGCCGTTAAAGAGATAGTCATCATCTTCGCCGCCGACCAATGTAACTATCTCGCCGTCGTTTATGATTGAATCGTTGCCCGTGCCGCCGTTGATTGACGTATTCATCTTGACGTTAAAAATTGTATCGTTGCCGCCGAGAGCATCAATCCTTGCGTCGTCTGTGGTGACGTCGTAGTTGTCATCGCCTTCAGTGAGAAGGACAGGCTCCGTATCCTCCAAGCGCGTTTCTTTCAACACGCCGTCTATCGTCAAAGATAAGTTCGAGGCTTGCACATTCAATACGTAAATGTAGCCCGTGTCGACCTTGATAATGGCGTTATCGCCGCTTGAATACCTTGAGCAGGTGCCGTTGCCGTTGCCGATTTGAATGGTGGCGTTCGTGTTTGAGCCGGCAATGACATCGGAGCCGTCGCCTTCGTCGTATTTAATCAGATTATCTGTGCCGCTGAGTAAAGCGATTCTGTCTTCGCCCATGCCGCCCGCGATTGTGAAGTTCGTGCCGCCGTGAATTGTGATTGAGTCGTTGCCGGCATTGCCGTTGATTATTATCGAATCGCCGTCGTAGTTTTGAATTGTGTCGGAGCCGCCGTTGCCGTTGAGTGTGACGTTGTTGCAGCGGTTGGAAATGGAATCGTTGTCCGAGCCGCCGTAGATTAAAACGTTGTTGCCGCCGCCGAAACTGGTATCGTTTACAATTCGGTCATTGCCGTAGCCGCCGTAGATTGTGACGTTGTCGGCGTAGTTGGCGATAGTGTCTGTTCCTTCGCCGCCTTCGACTGCTACACTTGCGCCGTTGTTGGCAATCGAATCGTCGCCCGCGTCGCCGTAGATTAAGACGGAAGAAGCCAAGCTTGAATTGAAAATGCGATCGTCGCCGTCGCTGCCGCTTACTGTGACGCTTGAGCCGTAATTGTCGAGCGTGTCGTCGTCCGACCCGCCGTCGATTGTTACCGAGTCGCCCTGATTTTTGATTGAGTCTGCGTCCGCGCCTCCTGCAATCGAAACTTTTGCGCTGCGGTTGTCAATGGTATCAGCACCTGCGCCGCTGTAGATTGTGACGTTGGAGGCGTCCTCCAAGCTAAGGAAAAAATCATTGCCGTCGCCGCCGTACATTGTCACCGAATCTGCGGTGTTGCGAAGGTCGTCATCGCCGTAGTTGCCGCTCATTACCACGTTCTTGCCGCTGTTGTAAATGACATCATCGCCGCTATCGCCGTAGATTGTTGCGTTTTCACCGTCGTTGACAATGGAATCGTTTCCGAAGCTGCCGGCCATTGTCACGTTCGTGCCCTGATAATTGAACAATGAATCGTTACCTGCGTTGCCATTCAGCATGGCATCGGAGCCGAGCGAATTACTTATCTCATCGTCGCCCAAGCCGCCGTCGACAGAAACCTGCGCGGCGTAGTTGTCGATTGAATCATTGCCGCCCTTAGCTTGAACGGTCGCGCCTTCGATTGTATTGTCGAGGGTATCGGCATTGTCGGTGAGTATGATGAATCTGCTGCGAGTGCCGAGGAGCTGAACGCCGTCCTTTGCCGCGTCGAGGAGCGTGATTGAATCTTCGCCGACCGCCACGACGATATCATTGCCGACAATCGCGGGCGTGAATTCGTCGCCCGAAATGGTAACGGTGTCGCTTGAGTTCAAACCGCTGATTGTATCGGATCCGTCGCCTGTCGCGTATTGAATGACGTTTTCTTTCGTCGACGCGCCGAGGCTGATTAAATCGTTGCCCTTGCCCGCGCTGATTGTCGTGAACGAGCCGCCGTTGGTTATCGTGTCGTCGTCGTCGCCGCCGCTGATTGAAACGAGCAAGCCCGTGTTTGTGATTGAAGCCTTGCCGCCTTGAGATTGAATGGTCGCGCCGTATTCGTTGTTTCGGTAAGTGCCGCCTTCGGCGAGCGTTATGAATTTTGACACGGAGTTGACTTGCAGGCGTGCGGTCGAAACGTCGACGGTCTCTTGAGCCTTGAGGCTGTCGGCGAAGAGTTGCGTCCAATAAAATCGCAAATCGGAGGGGTCGGAGTCGTTTTCGTTGTAGCCGACGCCGAGCTTTTGAAATCTTTCGCGCAGAATGTTTTCCTTGTGAGCGTCGGAGTTCATCCACTCAGCCACTACCTGCGCGGGAGTCCTTGCGCCGCCGGCGAGGTTTTCGCCGGGGAAGTTGTACTTGCCGTCGAGCACGGTGTCGTAAGAGGATTTGTCGGGGCGCGTGTGTTTATAAGCGTCAAATTGCCCTGCCGCGCCCAAGGAGGTGATTTCATCGACACGAATGGACGCGCCCGCCGTCAAGCCTTCAGCCATCGTCAAAGCGGGAAGATTTTTCTTTTCGCGTTCGGCGTTGGTCAGTTCCAAGACTTTCCAAGCATTGTTGCTTGCGTCGCCGTCGAAGTAGTCGTTATAGCGGACGCCCTTCAGCGTGACGTTAAAGTTGCCGTTGCCGTCGCGAAAGACGACGTCGTTGCCCCTTACGGAGCTTGCGAGTTGCGGAGCGGTGTTTCCGTCGTAGTTGACGATAATTTTGTCATTTGCGGGGTCTAAGTCTTCGATTATTGCTGAAAGTCTTTTCGTCGCGGAATAGGTGAGTTCAAAGGTATCTTTGCCCGCGCCGCCGCTTAAGGTGCCGTTGCCGCCCGACATAATCAAGCTGTCGTCGCCCGAGCCGCCGACAAGCAGAACATCGCTTTTGCCGCCGCTTGTCAGGGTGTCGTTGCCCTTCAAGCCGTAAACTTGTGATTTGTCGTTGCGGGCGTTGAGCTGATTGGCGGTTGCGTCGCCGTGAAGAACTTCAGCCAAGAAAATCATCTCCTTACCAAAAATTTTTTTAACGCGGGCATATTATATGATTCGGCAGGGCATGGCAAGGTTTCGGGCAATAAAAAAATCCGACGAGGTTAAGCCCGCCGGATTGTGCGTTCAATCGTTAAGTTCAGCTGTTGATAAGCTTTTGGTAAAGTTCAATGTACTCATGCGCCGAATTCTTCCAGCTGTAGTCGCTGTTCATGGCGTTGGAGGAAATTTGGAGCCACACTTCAAACTGCGCGTAGGTCGACAGGGCGCGCTTGAGAGCGTACATCATTTCATGCGCGTTGTAGTTCGAGAAGACGAAGCCGTTGCCCTGTTTGGTGTACTTGTCGTATTGCTGAACGGTGTCTTTCAAGCCGCCCGTTTCGCGAACGACGGGAGCCGCGCCGTAGCGCATGGCGATAAGCTGACCGATGCCGCAAGGCTCGTAGTTCGACGGCATAAGGAAGATGTCGCTGGAGGCGTAAATCCTCTGCGCCAGTTCGTAGGAGAAGTAAATGTTCGACGAAACCTTTTGCGGATAACGCCACGCCAAGCCCTTGAACCAATCTTCGTAGACTTTGTCGCCCGTGCCGAGGAGGACGAATTGGAAGTCTTCATGCTGAAGGAGTTCGTCCATCATGCGGACAACGAGGTCGAGACCCTTCGCCGCAACGAGGCGCGTGACCATTGAGACAATCGGAATCTTTCTGCCCTGCGGCAAGCCGAGGAGCTCTTGAAGTTTGATTTTGTTTTCGCACTTGCGCTCAAAGGCGTTGAAGGCGTCGGAGTTGTCGTAGTTGACGAACAGATTCTTGTCGGTCGCGGGATTGTAGACGCTGTAGTCGATGCCGTTGACTATGCCGTACAAATCATCTTTGCGGCTGCGGAGGAGCCCGTCGAGGTGTTCACCGAAGTATTCGTATTGAATTTCCTGCGCGTAGGTTTTGCTGACGGTCGAGACGTAATCGGCGTAGATGATGCCGCCTTTCATGAAATTGACCGCGTCGTAGAATTCCAGGTCGCCGTTGTTGAAGTATTTCCAATCGAGACCGAGCACGTCGCCCATGATGTCTTTGGTGAAGACGCCCTGGTATTTGAGGTTGTGAATCGTGTAAAGCGTCTTGATTTTTTCGTAACGTTCGTCGCCTTGGTGTTCGAGCTTAAGCAGGACGGGAACCAAGCCCGAATGCCAGTCGTTGGCGTTGATGACGTCAGGCCAGAAGTCAATCGCGGGCAAGCAATTCAGAATGGCGCGGCAGAAGAACGAATAACGCTCTGCGTCGTCGTCGTAGCCGTAAAGCCCTTCGCGAGCAAAATATTCTTCATTGTCGACGAAATAGTAAGTCACGCCGTCGAGTTCGTATTTGTCGATGCCGACGTACTTTGTGCGCCACGAAACGGGGATTGTCCCGTCATAAATGTGTTCCATGCCTTCGCGGTACTTTTCGCCGATTTTGCTGAACTTCGGGAGGATAACGCGCACGTCAACGCCTTGCTCCTTGAGAGCCTTCGGGAGTGAACCTGCCACATCAGCCAAGCCGCCGGTTTTAATGAACGGCACTGCTTCCGACGCTACATAAAGAACTTTCATGTCAAAAAATCCCTCCTGTGTATATCTGTTATTGTTGGGGAAATGTTTTCGTTATCAGCTTTTGGCTATAATCACGTCGTGCTTGAGAAAAATCGTCGCGAGCGGCGGGATAGTCAAAGTGATTGAATGGCTGCGATTGTGATAAGGATAATCTTCCGTGAGCAAGCTGCCTTTGTTGGTGACGCCGCTGCCGCCGAATTCTTCCGCGTCAGAGTTGAAAACTTCGACGTATGCGCCGCTGTCGGGGACGCCGATTCGGTAGCCCGTGCGGACGTTCGGCGTGAAGTTGCAAATCGCGATAAGGTAGTCGTCGCTGTCCTCCGCCTTGCGTATGAACGAAACGACGCTGTTGTCGTTGTCGTTGCAGTCAATCCACTGGAAGCCGTTCCAATCGAAGTCCACTTGCCAAAGCGATTTGTTATCCAGATAAAATTTGTTCAGAGCCCGCGAATAGGCTTGCATCTGCGTATGCTTTTCGTATTGTTCGACGAGGTGCCAATCCAAGCTGTCGTTTTCGTTCCACTCGATGAACTGCCCGAATTCGCCGCCCATGAACAAAAGTTTCTTGCCGGGGTGCGCCATCCAGTATCCGAAGAAACAGCGCAAGCCCGCGAACTTTTGCCAATAATCGCCGGGCATTTTTTCAATCAGCGACCGCTTGCCGTGAACAACTTCGTCGTGACTGAGCGGCAGGATAAAATTTTCGGCAAAGGCGTACATGAACGAGAAAGTCACCTTGTCGTGATTCCACTTGCGATAAATCGGGTCAAGGCTCACGTAGTCAAGCATGTCGTTCATCCAGCCCATATTCCACTTGTAGTTGAAGCCCATGCCGCCCATGTAGACGGGCTTTGAGATTAGCGGCCACGACGTAGATTCTTCGGCCATCATCAGGGCTTGCGGGTGATATTTGAAGACCGTCTCGTTGAGTTTCTTAAGGAACTCGACAGCCTCCAGGTTTCCCGTATCGCCGTAACGATTTGGAGTCCACTCACCCTCCTCGCGACCGAAATTAAGATACAACATATTTGCCACGCCGTCAATCCTTAAGCCGTCAATGTGGTATTCCTCGAACCAGAACAGCGCGTTGGAGATGAGGAAGCTGTGAACTTCCGTGCGGCCGTAGTCGAAATTAATCGTGCCCCAGCCGCGATTTTCGGAGCGTTGCGTGTTGTCCGACTCGTAAAGGTTGACGCCGTCGAATTCGCGCAAGCCGTGAGTGTCCTTGCAGAAATGCCCCGGTACCCAATCCATTATGACGCCGATGCCGTTTCGGTGCGCCGTCTCGACAAGGTAGCGAAAATCATTCGGCTCGCCGTAGCGGCTCGTGACGGCATAGTAGCCCGTTGTCTGATAGCCCCAAGAATTGTCAAGCGGGTGTTCGGTCAGCGGCATGAACTCGATATGCGTGTAGCCCATTTCCTTGACGTAGGCGATAAGCTTGTCGGCAAGCTCGCGGTAATTCAGATAATCCTTGCCGTTGCGCTGCCAAGAGCCCGCGTGCACTTCGTAAATCAGCATGGGGCGCGTGTACGACGTTTGACGATTCTTTAGCTCTTGCCACTCGCCGTCCTGCCAAGCGTAGCCTTCCAAGTCGTAAAGCTTTGACGCCGTATTGGGACGCCGTTCAGCGTAGAAGGCGTAAGGGTCGGCCTTTAGGATGTGCGCCTTGCCGTGCGGCGGAAGGATGGCGTATTTGTAGTTGTCGCCCGACTTGAGCCCTTCGATGAAAATTTCCCAGGTCTCGCCGTCTTCAAGCCGAATCATGCGATTGACGCGATTGTCCCAGTTGTTGAAGTCGCCGACGACGCTGACCGATTTTGCGTGCGGAGCCCATACGGCGAAGCGGACGCCCTTTTTGCCGTCGCGTTCGGTGAAGTGCGCGCCCAGCATCTCGTAAGCGCGATAGTTCGTGCCTTGGTGGAACAGGTACAGGTTGTAATCGTTAAGGTTGGAAGTGTTCACAGCTTATCCCTCCTAGTCCCTAGTCCCCAGTTCCTTGTTCCTTACTGAATCTTGCAGGGTTTGATGTTCCAAATTTCCGCCGCGTATTCGTCAATCGTCCTGTCGGAAGAGAATCTGCCCGAATTGGCGATATTCATGGCCGCCGAGTGGAGCCAGCCCATACGGTCGGCGTAGCGCGCATAAATTTCGCTGTGAGCGTCGATGTAGGCGTTGAAGTCCTTTAGGATAAAGAATTCGTCGTTGCCCTGAATCAGATAGTCGCGAATCGAATGGAAGTTGCCGTAACTGCCGTCGGTTAGCTTGTCGACGACCAAGCGGGCATTGGGGTTGCCGGTGTATTCGTTCCAGGCGGAATAGGTGCCGTTTTCGTAGTAAGCAAGCACTTCGCCCGCTTTGAGCCCGAAGATAACGATATTGTCGTCGCCGACCGCCTCTTTGATTTCGACGTTCGCGCCGTCGAGCGTGCCGAGGGTTATCGCGCCGTTCATCATGAATTTCATATTGCCCGTGCCCGACGCTTCCTTCGACGCCGTAGAAATTTGTTCGCTAACGTCCGCCGCAGGATAAACGATTTCGCCGATAGACACGCCAAAGTTTTCAATGAAGACGACTTTCAAGCGGTTGTCGATAGATTTGTCGTTATTGACTTTGTCGGCAATGGCGTTTATCAGTCGAATGGTTTCCTTGGCAATGTAGTAGCCCGTAGCCGCCTTGCCGCCGAAAAGATACGTCGTGGGGAGCGGCTTGTAGCTTGGGTCGTTCTTGAGCTTTTCGTACTGCCAAATGATGTGGAGCGCGTTCATGAGTTGGCGTTTGTAAGAGTGAATGCGCTTGACTTGAATGTCGAAAATCGTATTCGGGTCGAGTTCGATGCCCTGGTGCTTTTTGATGAAGTTGGCGAGGTCGGTCTTGCGAATCAGCTTGATTTCGTCGAGTTCCTTCAAAACTCTGGTGTCGTCGACGGATTCGTTGAAAAGGTCGAGCTGTTCGGGGTGACGGTGCCAAACACGGCTGCGAATCGTCCTGTCGATGAGGTCGGCGAGTTCGGGGTTGTTGCCCATGAGCCAGCGGCGATGCGTGATGCCGTTGGTCTTGTTGTTGAACATGCGCGGCCAGTATTCGTAGAAGTCGTGGAGCGTCGTGGATTTGAGGATATCGCTGTGAATGCGGGCGACGCCGTTTACCGAGTGCGAGCCGACAATCGCCAGGCGAGCCATATGCACTTCGCCGCCTTCGATAATCGACATGGCGCGAATCTTGTCGATGTTGTTCGGATAGCGAGCCTTGACGTATTCGAGGTGACGACGATTGACTTCGTCGATAACCATGTAAATGCGCGGCAGGAGCGTCTTGAACATGTCAACCGGCCACTTTTCGAGGGCCTCGGGCATAATCGTGTGGTTGGTGTAGGCGACGACTGCGCGGGTGATTGTCCAAGCTTCGTTCCATTCGAGTTCGTAATCGTCGACGAGGATGCGCATGAGTTCGGCGACGCAAAGCGCGGGGTGGGTGTCGTTGATGTGGATGGCGATTTTCTTGTCGAGTTCGCGAATATTGCCGCCCGAGCGGACGAAGTGGCGAATGATACTCTGCGTGCCCGCCGAGACGAGGAAGTACTCTTGAATCAGACGCATGCGCTTGCCTTCGCTGGAGCTGTCGTCGGGGTAAAGGTATTCGGTGATGCTTTCGACGAATTGGCGGTATTCGTTTTTGGCGCGCATTTGTTCATGCGTCAACATGCCGTAATCGGAAAAGTCGCGATTGACTTCGGCATTCCACAGGCGGAGCGTGTTGACGGTCTTGTTGTGGTAGCCGACAATCGGCACGTCGTAGGGGACAGCCATAACCGTCATTGCGTTTTCGTGGACGAGTTTGAGCGAGCCGTCGGGCTGTTCCTTCATGTAAGCATTGCCGTTGAATTTGACGTTGATTGACTTGTCGGGCTTGCGATATTCCCAAGCAAAGCCGTCGCGGAGCCAGTTATCGGGGATTTCGACTTGCTGCCCTTGAATGATTTTCTGCTCAAAGAGTCCGTACTGATAGCGAATGCTGCAACCGTGACCGGGCAAGCGGTGCGCCGCGAGCGAATCGATAAAGCACGCCGCAAGACGCCCCAAGCCGCCGTTGCCGAGCCCTGCGTCGGGTTCTTCTTCGTAGATGTCGTCGAGGTTCAGGTCGAGGTCTTCAAGCACTTCGCGGAACGCCTCATCAATGCCGAGATTGATAAGGTTAGCCTTAAGCAGACGCCCCATTAAGAATTCGATTGAGAAATAGTAAACCTGCTTTTCCTGCCTGTCCATGTAGGCGCGATTGGTCTTAATCCAGTTTTCGGAAATGACTTGCTTGGCGACCGCCGCGACCGTCTTGTAAATTTCGTTCATCGGCAATTCGTGAACGTCACGCCCGAACATGATGTGCGCCGAGCTGATAAAGCGAGCCTTCAGCGTCTCCTTGAGCTTTTCGTACTCCTTGCTGTGGGCAGTTTTGTTTGTGTCTTTTGCCAAGCGAATTCCTCCTTTGAATGCGTTATTTTTGATGCTTAAGAGTTTCGTTTTGCGGGTGTAATTTTATCAAACGGGAAAATAGTTGGCAACATTGCTTGCGGAATCACAATCACAGAAACGGCGAATCTTTACGCCGGGGCAACTTCCCGCAGGTAAAAATTCGCCGCTTTCTATCTGCTGATTATTAAAATTCGACGATTAGATTCTGGCCTTCTTCTTGACGATGTAAGGATAGTTCTCTGCGCCTTTGAGCCAACGATTCTTGGTGATAATGACTTCTTTGTCGCAGATGACGTTTTCGAGGCGAGCACCCTCTTGCACGTCGCAGCGTTGCATAAGGATAGAATCTTTGACGACTGCGCCTTTGCCGATTTTGACGCCGCGGAAGATTATGCTGTTTTCAACCGTGCCGCGAATTTCGCAACCGTTGGCAACGAGCGAATTTTTGACGTCGGCGGACTCTTTGTACTGAACGGGAACTTCGTCCTTAACCTTCGTGAAGATCGGACGGTCGTTGTTCATGAAGAGTTCTTCCCAAACTTCGGGCTTGAGGCAGTCGCGGTTGGCTTCGTAGTATTCCATAGTCGAGTTGATATGGGCAACGTAGCCTTCGTGTTTATACGCGCTGATTTTAAATTCTTCGGCGTGACGAATCAAGGCGTCGAGGAGGAAGTCTTGACCGCCGCGTTCATAGGTCGAGCGAACGAGATAAGCGAACGTCGGGACGGGCATGAGGTACGCGCCCATGACATCTTTTTGACCGGCTTTAATCGCGGGCACTTCGGCGAGGTCGGTGACGATGCCGTTGGTGCTGGTTTGAATGACGACGCTCTTGCCTTCGCGGTCGACTTGCGCCCTGGTGTAAACCATGGTGATATCAGCGGTGCTCTTCTTGTGGAAGGCAACCACGTCTTGGAAGTCGATATTGTAAATGTAGCTTGCGTTCGTCAAAAGGACGTATTGTTTGCCGCTGAGTTCGGCGAAGTCGAGGTTGGCGTAAATGTCTTTGAGGTCGCCTTTGCGCGAATCGTTATCGGGCAGAGCGGCGGGCAAATAGGTCAAGCCGTCGCGGCGGCGAGCCAAATCCCAATCTTTACCGGAGCGGATATGGTCGAGCACTGCGCGCGAGAAATCGGGGAGCAAAAGACCGACCGTGCTTATGCCGGAGTTGACCATGTTGGAAATTGCGAAGTCGACGAGGCGATAGCGTCCTGCGAACGGCAGAGCCTCAACAGCGCGAGTCGCCGCCAATTCTCTTATCAGACTGTTGCCTTCCTGAAGATTTATTATCCCCACTACTTGTTTCAATTCAAAGCACCTCCGATGGTAGCTGTTAGCTTCAAGCTTTAATCACGCAGTGACGACGGAGCCTTCGGGGACGACGAAAATTTCGCCCTCTTTGCCTTCGACTCTTGCGCCCGCTTTAATGACGGCGTCTTGAGCGATAATCGCGTAGTTGACGACTGCGCCCTCTTCGATAACCGCCGACGGCAGGATAACCGAATTGGTGACCTTCGCGCCTTTGCCGACACGCACGCCCTGGAAGATAACGGACTTGTCGACGTCGCCTTCAATCTTCGCGCCTTCGTTAATCATGGACTGCTTGACGGAAGCGTAGGGGCCGACGAATTGCGGAGGCAGTGACGGGTTGGAGGAATAAACTTTCTGGTCGCCTTTGAGGTCGAAGGGCGGCTGGTCTTGGAGCAGATCCATGTTTGCTTGCCAGAGGCTTTCAATCGTTCCGACATCTTTCCAGTAGCCGTCGAAGGCATAGGAGAACATGCGCGCGCCGTCAGCGAGCATTTTCGGAATCAAGTCGTTGCCGAAGTCATGAGTCGAATCCTCTTTCACGCCGTCTTCTTCGAGATACTTTTTAAGGAAGGGTTTCGAGAAAATGTAAATGCCCATGGAGGCGAGGTTGGATTTGGGTTCTTTCGGCTTTTCTTGGAATTCGGTGATGCGGCCGGTTTCTTTGTCGGTGACCATGATGCCGAAGCGCGGAGCCTCTTCCCACGGCACTTCAAAGACACCGATTGTGATGTCCGCGTTGTTGTCCTTGTGAGCCTTGAGCATCCACGAATAGTCCATGGTGTAGATGTGGTCGCCCGAAAGAATCAGCACGTAGTCGGGGTCTGCCAAGTCGATGAAGTTAAGGTTTTGGTAAATGGCGTCCGCCGTGCCGCGATACCAGTCCGCGCCCTTTTCGCGAGCGTAAGGAGGAAGAATGAACACGCCGCCGCCCGTGCGGTCGAGATCCCACGAGCTGCCGCTGCCCAGATAGTTATGGAGTTCGAGCGGCTTGTACTGAGTGAGCACGCCCACTTTTTCGATGCCCGAATTTGCGCAATTGGAAAGCGGGAAGTCGATGATGCGATACTTTCCGCCGAACGGTACTGCCGGCTTCGCAACGGTTTTCGTCAAGGCCTTGAGGCGGCTACCCTGCCCGCCGGCCAATATCATTGCCAAGCACTCTGTCTTTCTCATAGAATAATCCCCCCTGAACGAAATACAAGCTCCTAATGCCTCAAACTTCCGAAGCAACGTCGGAGTCACTTCATTAGCTAGCCATTTCTACGCGCCGCGCCTTTTTCCTGCCGAAAATTTCAGAAAAAATTTTACTTTTGACATGAACTTTGCCTGAAAGAATCGCCGCCCGCTTAACAAAAAAAATCCCCGTCCGTTTCGGAAGGGGAAAAATTTTTACATGTCTTTAATCAGCGGCCAAGAACTCATCGGGAAACTTTGCGCCTCCGAGAAGAAATCCAGTCCGTTCATGAAATCTTTGCCCTCTGCAAAGCCCGCTTGCGTCAAAATTTGGAACGGAAATTTCGGCAACATGATAAAGAAAATTTTTTTGCCGCGCGAAGCGTTCATGGCGTCGAAAAGTTTTCTTAACGAGTCTTGATTTTCGGCAAGGATTATTTCTTCGTCGTCGCGTATCGAAAAGAAGTTTTTAAGCCAACCGACATCATTAGGCAATATGAAAAAGCCGCGCGTCTTGCCGCTCATTACCGCCGAGAGATTTACCATTGACTGCTTAAAATCAACGTGAAGCTTTTGAAAACCCTCATAGAGTCTGTAAATTGCGTCTGTATCGAACCACGGCGTTTTAACATAATAATCCATCCACAAACGATCAAATAAATCTTTTGAGTTGATACGGAATTTGACGCCCACGTAATGATAGATTTTCTTTCCGGGAATCTCCTTGGCAGGACGCGCCCAGTAGTGCACTTGCCAATTAAATTTTAGGGGCAACTTAGCCGTTTTACCCTCGAAACTGTAATTCAAAAGGTCTTGATCAGGCCATTTGACATTTTGAGGATTTTCCGCGAAGAATTTCATTCCGCTCCTTACGGTTTCTTCTTCGCCGCGCAGAGTCTCCAAGTTCATAAGCAAAACACCAGAATTAAAGTAATTTTCCTCTTTTACAATTCCCCAAAGGCTTATTTGTGACGACCAAACGACGCCCAACGACTTATTGCCGATGTCAATCTGCCAAAGCTCGTTTATGTCAAGGGTAACGACAAGGTCGCTGTCCAGATAAATTGCTTTTTCCACATCTGCCGGAAGAACGAAAGGAATAAACATCCGATAGAACATAGCAATGGTAAAACCGGTTTTATCCGCCGTCGGGAAGCTTTTACGTATTTCTGCTATCCTGTCCGCGCAGAGTTCTTCGACGTTGTAAAACTCCACACGCTGTCCGTAAAGTCCCGCAAGATAAATGAACTTATCGCGATTGTCTTGCGTCAAGGTATTGTCGTGAAGGATGTGGACGGTTATCGACGGCAGACGCCGTGGGGGGGGGGGTTATGTGATTTTCAAACAGCGAAAGCATCGTTGTACCCGTGAACTTTGAATAATTTCCCATCTTGTCGTGAAGCCCGAAGCAAACGTGAATCATCGAACCACTCCTTACAATGCCCAAATCAACGGATAGGAATCGAGCGGCAAGCCCTGCGCGTCCGACAAAAATTCAAAGCAGTCGAAAAAATCTCCGTTGGCGACGAAGCCCGCTTGAATCAGCACGTCGAACGGGAAATCGGGTGCCATAATGAAGAAAACCTTTTTGCCGCGCGACTCGTTCATTATGCCGATTAATTTTTCCATAGGGGAATCGTAGCTGATGATAATTATTTCCTCGTCGTCTTTGACGGAAAAATTTTCCACGACGAAGTCAAGATAGTTTTGCAGAATGAAGAACACGCGCGTCTTGCCGCTCATGGCTGAGGAAAGATTTAACAGCGCGCCCTTCAAGCCGTTGCGGAGCTGCTGAACACTTTTGCAAAGCCGCCCGAAAGTTTGACAGTCAAACCACGGCGTCTTAATGAAGTGCTCAATCCACAGGCGATTGAACGGGTCGGCGGTGTACATTTTTATTTCGTTGCCGGCGAAGTGATAAATCTTCCGAGACGGCATTTCGGACAGGCGACGCTCTTCGCGCACAAAGAAATTAAATTTCGCGGGCAGCTTGAGATATGTCTTGGAAAAAACGTAATTCAGCACGTCTTGGTCAAAGTAGCCGCGTTGAGAAATTTCCGCGATGAACTTGACTCCTCGCCGCAAATTTTCCTCCTCACGACGCAAAAGCTCCAAATTCATCAGCAGTACGCCCGAATTAAAATAATCTTCGCATCTGACAAAGCCATTCACCGTCAAAGGATTGGTGGCGGAATTGCCCTTGTGAGAAAACGAGTCTGCTATTTCCTCCGCGACCGCGCCCAAAGGTTTATCGCCCGGCGCAATCTGCCACAGCTCGTTTATGTCGAGATTGACTATCGTATCCGAATCAAGGTAAATCGCTTTTTCAACGTCAGCGGGAAGCACTTGCGGAATAAGGAAACGATACATCGCCGCCAATGTAAATATGGCATTGAAATCTTCGGACATGCTCGCTTTGAAGGCGGCGATTTTGTCCGCGCAGAGTTCTTCGACGTTGTAAAACTTTACGGTCTGCTTGAATTGTCCTGCGACGTAAGAAAATTTATCGCGGTTGTCGGCAGTCAAAGTTTTGTCGTGCAGAATGTGAATCGTGACTTCAGCGGTGGTGTTGGCGAAGACAGAGCGCATGGCCGTGCCCGTGAACTTGGAATAACGCCCTGTCTTGTCGTGAAGCCCGAAGCATACATGAATCATGGAACCGCTCCTTTCGCAAAAAAAATCCTCCCCGTGTTTTTCGGGAAGGATGAAAATTTTCCTGCCAAAAAAGTTATCGCCGCGTATTCGGGCTGACTTGCATTTAAGCTGACTTGACGAGGCGAACGATTTCCTCCGCGCCACCCTCCATAGTCTCCGCCATGATGACGTTTGCTATCGGCGATTCTTTGAGAATTTCTCTGCCGCGTTCGACGTTCGTACCCTCAAGGCGCACGACGACGGGCACGGGCAACGATTTGCCGTCCTCGGAAATGATTTTCGCCGCGTCGACGATTCCTTGAGCAACCAAGTCGCATTTGTTTATGCCGCCGAAAATGTTCACGAAAATGCCTTTGGATTGGCCGCCTTCCAACATAATCTTGAACGCCTCGGCGATTTTTTCGGGCGTAGAGTCGCCGCCCACGTCCAGGAAGTTCGCAGGCTCCCCGCCGAAGTGCTTAAGGATGTCGACGGTCGCCATAGCCAAGCCCGCGCCGTTGACCATGCAAGCCACATCGCCGCCCAAGTTGACGTAGTTCAAGCCGAGTTTCGCCGCTTGCAGTTCCTTAGGCTCCTCTTCGGTTTCGTCGCGCATCGATTCAATATCGGGGTGACGGTAAAGCGCGCTGTCGTCGAAGTTCAATTTTGCGTCGAGGGCAATGACATCGTTCTCCGCCGTGACGACCAACGGATTAATTTCGGCGAGCGAGCAGTCTTTCTTCACGAAGGCGCGGTGCAAGTTAATCATCAGCTTCGTGACCTTGCGAATGACTTCTTTGGGGAAATTCATTTTGTAAGCCATGCGCGTGGCTTGGAAGGGGGCAAGCCCGATTGCGGGGTCAATGTACTCTTTGACGATTTTTTCGGGCGATTCGGCGGCAACTTTTTCGATTTCGACGCCGCCCTCCTCCGAGCCCATCATCACGACGCGAGCCGTTTGCCTGTCGACGACGAAGCTAAGGTAGTATTCCTTTTTTATGTTCGAGCCCGCCTCAATCAGCAAACGACGCACGACTTTGCCTTCGGGGCCCGTCTGGTGAGTGACGAGCGTTTTGCCCAAAAGTTCTTCGGCATATCTGCGGACTTCGCCGAGATTGTGCGCGAGTTTGACGCCGCCGGCCTTGCCGCGCCCGCCCGCGTGAATTTGCGCCTTGACTACCGTGACGTCCGCGCCGAGCTTTTGCGCCTGATTAACGGCCTCTTCGACAGTGAATGCCGCGCCGCCGTCGGGCACGTTGACTCCGTAGCCGCGCAGGATTGCCTTGCTTTGATATTCGTGGATGTTCAAAATATCGCCTCCAATTAAGGGACAAGTTTTTTCTAGTCCCTAGTCCCTAGTCCCTATCTCCTGGTCTTTATCATGTAAACGGTTTGCCCGCTGATTTTGCCGTCGACAGCCTTTGAGCCGCTCGTTTTGAGCGCGTAGCCGCCTTCAACCTGCGCGGCGTGGATTTCGTTTTGCGTGGCGTAAACGATAACGTCAATGCTTGCCGCGTCGGAATAAATGTTGGCGGCGTTCTTGAGCCCCGCGTCCAGATAGTCAATCGGGCAGCCGGGGTCGTAGCCGAACATGCCCAATTCCATTTCGACTTCAGCGGGCTCCGTGACGGGGAAAACTTTTTCTGCGCCGAATTTTTCCCAAGTGGCACCCTTTTGGCAAGCGCGGACGTCGGCGTCGGGCAAAGCCTCCGAACTGAAAATCACTTGCGCCGAAATGTCGTCGATACCCGTCGCCTCATACTTAATGCTGATTTCGTTGTCGTTAGAGACGCTGTAGGTCACGGTTGCCGATTTGCCGTTGACGGTCGCGGAAAGTTTGAGCCCTTCGAGCGTTTCTTCAGCCTGCCAAGCGATTTTGGCGAAGTCGTTGCCGCCGTCGACGAGTATTGCGCCCGCCGCGTCGTCCTTGAGCAAGAAACGATTCGTGAAGTTTTTGTCGCGGAAACGCATCGACACGAGCCGCGCGCCCACATCGGTTACCTTGAGTTCGTTGCCCTTGGTGTTGCGCAGCGTCCAAACGGAAGCCTCGCCGACCTGTTCCTTTTTGAATGACGGCATGTGTGATTCCTCCTCTGTTGCACATCGATTAAACTTACCGAAATTTATTTTAGTATAAAGCACCGCCCAAATTTTATCAATAAGATTGAAAATCGCCGCGCGCAAAAAAATTCTGCCCACCGATTGATGAGCAGTTGATTATCGTCTATTTAGTTGTCGTCGCGTCAACTCCTGAACCAATTCTATCGCGCCGCGTCCGAGTCCCGTTTCGCGCGAAATTTCTTCGATTGACATGCCCGAAAGCAACATTTCCTTGATAATCGACGAATCGGTTGTTTCAAGCTTGAGTTCGCGACGTTCGGGCGTCTTGGGCGTTTCGGGCGGAATAATTTTTTTCGGCTCGTCGACGGGCTTTGATTCGACTGCGTTTTGAGTTTCCGCCTCGCGTATCGCGTCCAGAGCTGCCTTCCGCACGTCGCGCCCCGACCGCGAACCTTTTACCCGTTTCCTGCGCATGGTCTGCACTTGAACGCTTGAGACCTCTTCGGGAGGGTTTTCCGCCATTTTCGCCGACGCCTCCGTTAAGCGTTTGCGTGTCGCCTCGATTTTGACAGGGTCTGCCTCGACGACCTTCATTGGCTGCTTTGTTTCGGGCGAAAGGATGACTGAATTCCGCTGTTGCGGCCGCGCAGATTCGGGGACTTTGACAAGCGGCTCGGCTATCGTTTCCTCCAAAATCTTGTCGAAAGATTTTTCGGTCTCGGCTTCGACTTTCGGCGGCTCGGCTTCGGGCGTCGACCGCTTAATCGAAGGCACCGTGATTGCGCCCAAAGGATTCATCGGCTCGGAAGGCGGCGTCGTGATTTGCGGCGCGACCTTGGGCGCGGGCGGCGGAGGAGGCGGCGTAACCTTAGGCGGCGGCGGAGTTACTTTCGGCGGCGTGATTGGCGCGGTTATCGGCGCGATTGGTGTGACGGGTTGCGGCATCGGCGTCATTAGCGGCTGCGTCATTTGCGGGATTGTGACGGGCTGTTGAATTTGAATCGGCGTCGTCATTGCCAAATTCAATTTCCGCTCGACGACGTCCATTTTCCGCTGAATCGAACTCATTTCCTCGCCGGCGTCGTCCAGCTTTGCCAGCAAGTCGCGCATTTCGCCCGCTTGACTTTCGCCCTTCTTGAGCAGCTTTTTCATTTCGGATACGCGTCCTTCAAGCTGTGTGCGGTTGCGTTCTGACTCGTCCAAAACTTTTTCAAGGTGCGTGACGTGATTTTCCATGCGCCCGATAATTTCGTTGGCCGTCCGTTCAAGTTCCTGTTTGAGCTTGCCCGTCGACTCTTCGACTTCCCTGCGCTCTTGAACGTTCTGCTTGCGCTTGCGGGTGTTCGACCAGGCGATAAAGACTATGCCCGCGCCGACCGCGATAAGCAACATCATCAATTCGGTAATCATGACGCGTCACAAGGAAATATCGAGGAAGTAGCCGCGCTTGGGATCCACGGCGTAATTTTCCTCTTCCTCGTCTTGAGGCTCTTCGTTGCGCCGCCGCCCTCTGTAGTAGTAGCCGCCGTTCCTTTCGCGACGTTCGGGGTCGTCCTTGATAACGCGCCCTTCGGCCTCCTCCTTGTTGCGGACTTGCTTTTGCTTGAGTTCGGCGTCATTTTTCTCGCGCACTGCCTGGAAGTCTTGTTGCAGTGCCGAGGCGTGATTCATATTGTGCTGAACCTGCGCGGCGTTGTTGGCGTTCGCGTAAGTCATTTGCACTCCGACCGGTGCCAATTCCATTGTCAAATCCTCCCTTCAATCAATAAGGACCAACTTCGACTTCGCCCGCGTCGTTGAGGGAAATGGTACAGTGTCTGTATTCGGACTGGATATTTTTCAAGATGCCGCTGACGGAAAGGCGCACGCCGGGGAAAATGGTATCGTCGACTTTGATTCGGCCGTTCTTCATGTTGGCGAGCAGAGCTTCAATTTCGACGATACGTTTTTCGTCGCGCTTAATCTGACCTGCCAACGGGAATTGCGAGCGGGTGAGCGTATTAATCGAATCGATACGGCTTTGCGGCAGCTTGTTGATGTCAATCTTTGACAGCGTGTTGAGCGTCTGGGTGATGTGCGTCAACCGCTTCTTGGATTCTTTGTAAGACTTGCGCAAGTCTTGATATTCCTTTTGGAGGTTGGGGTCGATGCCGACGGAAATTTTGGTGACGACGAACGCGGAATTGCCAATGACTTTGACGCTGATAGATTCGCCCGCGACCGCATGACCGCCCGTAATCTGCCCGTGCTTGCTGTCCATTATGATCTGCTTGCCCGCGCGGATGTTGGAGTGGAGGGCGATATCGGCGATGTAAACGTCGTTGCCTGCTTCAAGCAGCGCGTTTTCGGCGAAGGCTGTGCGAATGTCATTTTCCGCCACGACTTTGACTTTATCCGCGCCCGTGATGCCGCCGCTAATGTAGACGTTGCGCCCGACGACCTCCGCGCCGTTGACAGAGCCTTTTATTTCGATATCGCCCGTCGCCGTGACTTTGAAGCCGTAATCGACATCTCCGCGAATGGAAACCGTGCCGTCAAAGTCGATATCGCCCGTCTGCACGCCGACGCCGCCTTTAATCTCAAGGCGCGGGTCTACGCTTATGCGCGAGCCCTTGTCGACGATTTGACCGTTGACGGTGGCAATGAGCCTGTGTTCGCCGACGACTTTGGTATTCTTGCCTTCGGGCATGGGGCAAGGTCTGCCGTTCTGCGCGGGAACCGTGACGCCCAAAACATTGGTGCCGGGCGTGCCCTTAGTCTGCGGAATGCGAATCGCCAACGTCTGATTTTCCTTTGCAAGCACGAACAGGTTCAAATCTTTGTAGTCAACCTTGTCGTATTCGTCCATGACGGGCTTGCCCTGAATGCCGAGATTAAATTTTCTGTCGATGTAAGCGTTTTCGCCTTGAATGGGCAAAAGTCCCTCCGCAGCCACGAAGGGTGTCAGTCGCTTAATGCCCTCCTCGATAGCCTCGTCATTGATGCCGTAAATGACGCCCGCCTCGTCCAATGCGGCAAGCACCATTTCCTTCGTGGGCAAGCGGGCACCTTCGCGGGTGTCGTAGCGAATGGTAGCTTTCATCTTGTCGCGTGGCAGTTCGACGATAAGGCGCGCATAAGCTTCGGGCTCGACGTGGTCTGAAACTTTTTCGCCGCCCGCTATCGCCTCCAGCTGTTCGGCAGTGATTTCGATGGGCTCCGAAATTTTTTGCGGACGACCGTTGGCCTCTCGCATTGTTCGCGAAAGAACACCGACGTCATAATCCAAAACTTTGCACTCACGCAGAATCTGGCGCATATCGGACAGCTCGAAGAGGCGTTCGCCGTCCACACTGGGATAAACCGTAAGATAAACGCCGTCCGGTTTGAATTCGTATTTGTAACCGGATTGTGGACCGCCCAAGATAAGATTTTCGCTCATCCCGCGTCCTCCTTTCCTTAAACCAAATCCTCTTTACTTTGCGCCAAGTAGCCGCGCATTCTGAAAATCGCCTTCGTGTGCAGTTGAGAGATTCGCGCCTCGGTCAAGTGAAGTATCAAGCTGATTTCCTTTAGCGTCAATTCTTCGTAATAGTAAAGCGATACGACCGTCCGTTCCTTTTCGGGCAGGCGGTCTATCGCCTTGGCAAGCGTGTCTTTCAACTCGAACAGCTCCGTCGAATTGGCGGGGTTGGTGTCGATTGCGTCGTTTGTGTCGGTCTGCAAGTATTCTTCCAACGGTATGACCGTCGCCGAATTGCATTGATTTATCAGCGTCTGCAGTTCCTCGACCGAAATGTTCAGAGCCGCCGCCACTTCCTTGTCGGTTGCAGAGCGTCCCAATTCGTTTTCAAGCCGACAAACCGTCTGCTCGTATTTGCGAATTCTTTGGCGCATGGAAACGGGTATCCAATCTTTTGAGCGTAGATAGTCAAGCATTGCGCCGCGAATCCTCATGCCCGCGTAAGTCTCGAATTTTATATTTCGCGTAGGGTCGAAACGGTCGATGGCGTCAAGCAAGCCGAAAAAGCCGCTACTTAACAGGTCGTCTCTGTCCAAGTGCGGCGGCAAACTCATGGCCAACCGCCCGCAGACGAGCCTGACCAGCGGCAAATAATTTTCGGCAAGCGCGTTTCGCAAGTCAACGGATTTTGTTTCCTTGTACTTGAGCCACAGCGGCAACATATCCTTTTTTTTCGCGTCACTTTCCATAGTTGTTCACCGTCCGTGCAGGAGCTGTCGGTAACTTTTAGTAGGTGACGGTTATTTTTCCGCCTGACATCGTTGCTGCGCGCTCGACGTACCGCAGTACGCCTTCGCGCTTGCGCCTCGTCATACGAAAAAATTCCTCGTTACATCTTGTTTTTACCAACACGCTCCAGGAACTGGGGCTTATTCCCGCTTGAAGTCCAACGGGCGGAAGGCGTCATCCTCCGCAGTTTCGACAGTCTCGACGGTCTCGGCAGTTTCTTCCGCAGAAATTTCTTCCGCAACGGCTTCCTCCTCGGCGGGTTCTTCTTCCTTTGGAAAATATTCGTCTATGTTGAAATCCTCGCCCGTAGCCGCGATTTGCGCGCTGTCAATGAAATTTTCAAGCTCGCATTTGCTTTTGTAATTGGCGTATTCCTCTCCGCCCATCATAAGGATAAAACTTGCCAAGCCCGTGAAACAAAAGGCGTCAAAAGTTCGCGACAAGAGTGTTTCCTCGCGCACGAAGCCGCTCGACGAACCCGAAAACCATACGATTAGCAATGAAACCATGCCGACCGCCAAAGAGATTAGCACTTGCTTGACGGGCATTATGTCCTCTATGTAGCTGTAAATTTCTGACAATGTCACCAACACCTCGGAAATTAGAACTTAATCCTCAAATATTCTTTTCGCCTCGGTCAATGGTTTTGACTTTGTAGGAGCCGTTGGACAAGTCGATAGAAACAGTGCGCCCGTAAGTGCCGCCCGTGTCTTCGGCGATGACTTTGATGCCGTTGCGGCGGAGGACTTGCTTGCAGGTTTCGGCGTTGCGGGTGCCGACTTTCATAATGTCGGTTGCGTTGGAAAAGGCAAACATCTGCGCGCCGCCCGCGATTTTGGCAACGAGCCGAGCCTTCGTCGCGCCGAGGGCAACAACGTCGTTAATCATGAGCGGAATGCCCGTGTCTGCGAATTTTGCGGGATTGTCGCTGCGGCGAGCCTGCGTGCTGTCGGGCAACATGATATGCAAAAGCCCGCCGACTTTTTTTATCGGGTCGTAGAGCGAAACGCCGATACACGAACCCAAGCCGTAGCTTATGAGCGTGGAGGGGCTGCGGCCGACCTTGTAATCAGCCATGCCGACTTTGATAAGGTCTGCCATAATTATTCAACTCCCACTGCCTTGACCAGAGTGCTCAGCGCGCCGGGGTCGGGGACCAGGAAAAAGTGTCCGTTGACGCTGTCGTCTTCCGCCAAGAATTTTGTTTCGATAACCATTGCGTGGTCGCCCATTTGTCCGAGCTGAACGAGTACGACGTTGAGAATCGCGCCCGCCATATCAATCGCAATGGACGGTATCGACGGTATCATTGAAATATTCGTGAAGTGGAAAAACGAATTCAGATAGGAGCCCGTGAGGATGTTGCCGATTTCCTTCAAGGCGGATTCATCCATTTCGTCGAGTGATTGGGTGGTGCCGTGCGGTCTGCCCATTAAGTCGTCGACGAGGAAGAAAGCGTTCTTTTTGGGCATGAGGAACAGGATATTGCCGGGAGCCTTGCCGTAGACGCGCAGGAAAATGGCAACGATAATTGCATCGGGGCCGCCGACGAGGTCGGGGACTTCCTCAATCGGGATGAGCGAAACTTTCGGGACATTCATATCGATTTTCTTGTTGATGATTTGCGATAAAGCAGTAGCCGAATTGCCCGCGCCGACGTTTCCGATTTCGCGCAGGGCGTCAAGCTGATTCGGTGTCAAGTTAAATTCTTCGTCAATCATTCAAAACACCTCTCCGTTAAATGCGCAACAAACTAGTCCCTAGTCCCTAGTTCCTAATTTCAGTTTGCGCCGACAATTTCTTCAAGATTGAGCATGGTGACGAGCCGCCCGTCGATATTGCCGATACCGCTAAGGAATTTTTCCATAGCTCTGTCGCTTACGGTCTTTTTCGGGTCGACGAGCTTTGTGCGGATAGTCAAAACTTCGGTGACGGCGTCAACCAACATGCCGACTTGCAGGTCGTCGACGATAACCGTAACGATTCGGGTCAAGGGCGTGTAGGGCGTCTCTTCTATGCCGAGGCGTTTCTTCAAGTCGATAACGGGCATGACCGAGCCGCGCTGATTGATAACACCTTTGATGAAGCTTGCCGAGAAAGGCACCCGCGTTATGTCGACAAGGTTGCGAATCTCTTGCACATGAAAGATATTTACGCCGTATTCTTCGTCGCGCAGTTTGAATGCCACGACTTGCAGAGCCTCAATCTGTTCTTCGCCGTCGAGATCGTCAACGGGCGTGCGCTTTTTATTTGCCGCGCTGTCTTTAGCCATTGGAATTCCTCCTTATTAGGGAACAAGGGAAGTAGGGAATAAGGGAAGCAGGGACGTCGTACTAATTCCCTAGTTCAGCATGGTTGCCACGTCGAGAATCAAAGCTACGCGGCCGTCGCCGAGCACCGTTGCGCCCGAAAACATCTTCAAGCCCATGAACAAGTTGCCCAGCGTCTTTATAACGATTTCCTGTTGCCCGATAAGCTTGTCGACGACAATGCCCGCCTTCGAGTCGCCCGCGTGCACTACCACCACGAACAGTTCATGCGAATCGCGGACGTGCGGAACCATAAGCGTTTCTTCCATGCGGATTATCGGAATGATTTCGCCGCGCAGGACGATAACTTCATTATTCTGAACTGTGCGAATGTCGGTCGGTTGGACGCTAAGCGTGCTGTCGATTGACGCGAGCGGTATGGCGTACATTTCGTTTTGGACTTGCACCAACATCGCTTGAATAATCGCCAACGTCAGCGGCAACTTAATCTTGAAGACGGAGCCTTCGTCGACGTGCGTTTCAACGTCAACTTGACCGCTCAACGATTCGATTTTGCTGCGAACGACGTCCATGCCGACGCCGCGCCCGCTTATGTCGCTGATTTTTTCTGCGGTGGAAAAGCCGGGCAGGAAGACGATACGGACGGCATCGGAGTCGTCCATTGAATCAACCTCGTCTTGGGTGTACAAGCCCTTTTCGACGGCCTTGCGGCGAATAACATCAGCGTCAATGCCCTTGCCGTCGTCGGTAACCATAATGACGACGTTGTTGCCTTCGTGGCGCGCGATAAGACCGACTTCGCCGACACGCGGCTTGCCCTTGGCTTCGCGCTCATCGGGCATTTCAATGCCGTGGTCAAGCGAATTTCTAAGCAAGTGCATAATCGGGTCGCCGATTTCGTCGATAACCGTGCGGTCGAGTTCGGTTTCCTCGCCTTCGATTGTCAAGTTGATTTCCTTGTTGAGTTCCTTTGTGACGTCGCGAACCATGCGCGGGAAGCGGTTAAAGACTTGGCTGACGGGAACCATGCGGACTTTCATGACGATATTTTGAAGGTCGGTCGTGACTCTGTCCATTTGTTCCAACGTCTCTGTCAGCTCGGAAAGCCTGTGCGTTTGACCGATTTGTTCAAGGCGAACCTTGTTGATAACCAGCTCGCCCATCAAATTCATTAGCGTATCCAGCTTTTCAATGTCGACGCGGACGGATTGACCGGCGTGACTTTTCTTTTGGTTAGCGGCATTGGCACCGCCGCCGGGATGAGCAGCCGCCGCAGGTTTGTTTGCGGGCGCGGAGGGTTTATGTTCAGCGGCAGGTGCGGGCGCGGGAGCCGTCGCGGGGGCAGTGGAAGCCGACGGTTGCGGTGCGGGCGCAGGTGCGGCTTGAGCGGGTGCAGGTGTTGCGTCGAACTTTATAATCTGCGTCTCTGCCTTTTCGATTTCCGAAATGCTCATTACCGCATTCTGAACGGCTTCTTCTTCGACGCCCGTTATCAAAATGACTTCAAACGAACGTTCAAAAGCCTCCTGTTCCAAATCCTCGGCGGGCGGCAGTGTCCGAATCACTTCGCCTATTTCGTCGAGCGCATTCATAACCATGTACGACCGCGCAGATTTGAGGAGGCAAGTTTCTGCCAACGTGACTTTGAGGTAAATGCCGCGCATCCCCGACTTGGTAGCCTCGGCGATTATGTTGTGCTCTGTGTCGGACAATTCGACGGGGATATTGGCAACACCGCCCGCAACGGGCGCAGTGGCGGCGGCAGGCGCGGGCGCGGCGGTGGCGGCGGCGGGCGCGGCATCAGCGGCAGGTTTGGCGGCAGGCTTGGCACCGGCGTCGCCCTTTGAAATTGAACTCAATTTCGCAACCAAATCCGATACATCGATAAGGTCTTCGGGGTCGCCGTTTGCCACGTTGTTAATCATTTGCTCCAGCGAGTCGATACACTTGAACAGCGTATCGATAATATCGCCGCTTACCGCCAGCTGTTCCTTGCGCAACATGTCGAGGACGTCTTCCATTTCGTGCGTAAGTTCGGCGATTTTGTTGTAGCCCATAGTCGCCGACATACCCTTGAGCGTGTGCGCATTGCGGAAAATTTCATTCAGAATGGACAAATCCTCGGCGTTATCCTCCAAGCCGAGCAAGCCGTCGTTTAGCGATTGCAAATGTTCATGCGACTCGTCGAGAAACATATCCATGTATTGATTTGTGTCCATAGAAAAGCCTCCTTAGGGATTAGGATTTAAGGATTGGGGTTTGGAAGGGAATAAGCTTCGACCTAATCCCTACCGTCTGACCGCCTCAACTATAGCCTCGGCAATTTTATCCAAAGGACGAACTTCGTCGGCAAGCCCAGCGTCGACAACCGCCTTGGGCATACCGTAAACGACGCAAGTATTTTCGTCCTGGGCAATGGAATAGCCGCCCGTCGCCTTGATTTTCTTCATACCCTCGCAACCGTCGCAACCCATGCCCGTCATAATCACGCTGACCAAATCCTTGCCGAACCTGGAAACCGAATCGAACATGACATTGACGGCGGGGCGATGATTGCCCACGGGAGGCTCTTGGCTTAAAACGATTTTGCGCTCATTGGCCGACGCGGGCACTATCCGCAAATGATAATTACCGGGCGCAATGTAGACTTGCCCCGGTCTGATAATCTCGTCGTTTTCCGCCTCTTTGACAGCTATTTCGCTTATGGAGTTCAATCTTTCCGCCAAAGACTTTGTGAAGCCGGCGGGCATGTGCTGAACGATTACGACGCCGCAAGGGAGGTTGCCCGGCAGGCGAGTGATAACCGCTTGCAAAGCTTGCGGGCCGCCCGTCGAAGTTCCTATCGCCACGATTTTTTTGCCCGTGGCGGGAATGACTCTGGCAGTGGGCGTGCTGATTGCGGGCATACGGTTAATTGTCGGTCTTTGCCCCGGAATGTGCCCCGTCCTGCGCCTGATTTCGATTCGACGCGGCGCAGTTTCGCCGATTGCAGGCTTGGGCGTGTAGACTAGCGGCTTGTTGGCGGAGAAATTTTTCTTCGCGTGAGCCTTCGCCGCCAATCGACACTTCGCCAAAATTTCGTCCTTTATCGTGTCAATCTTCGATATGGCTCCGCCCGTCTTGCTTACGAAGTCGACCGCGCCCAAAGCCAATGCCCGAATCGTTTCGTTGGTGCCCTTTTGCGTCGTGGAACTTATCATGACGACCGGCAACGGACATTGCTCCATGATTGTTGCCAGTGCGTCGAGCCCGTCCATTACCGGCATGATAACATCAAGCGTCAACACGTCGGGCTGAAATTTTTTTACCTTGTCAATGGTGTCTTGACCGTTCACTGCTGTGCCGACAACCTCGAAGTCGCTTTGACCCTTGAAAAGATCAGAGAGGACTTTTCGCATAAAAGCCGAGTCATCAGCAATCAAAACACGAATCACATTGGCCGCCTCCCCTTAGCCGGAAATTTCACGTTGAAGGTTTTTGCCATCAATCGTTTCAAAGCAATTAATAGCTACTATTCGCCCGACTTGTTAAAGTTCCTTCATTTAGGCAAAAAAATTAGCCGCCCGAAAACTTCAGGAGACAGAGGCTGTAGGCAAATTAAATTGTCTGTTCGATTCGGAGTTTCAATGGATTTTATGATTAGGATCTACTTTCTTTTGCTCACCCAAAAGACCCGCTTTAAAAGCGGCGGAACAGTGTGGAAACTGTTCAGCCCCTTAAGCCGTCGAGAAGTTTAAGCGTATCATTTGGATGCAACGTCACGTTGCCAAAGAAAAAGGTGCCTCGCAGGGGCGTGAGCGAAGAGCCGAAACTAACAGTGACTGCACAGGTATCGTAACCGCAGCCACTTGGCGCTGCACGCAACATCCTGTTGCTAACGCGGCGGAGGCCGTCATCCATGACGGCCTCAAAATTTGGCGGTTTACAGGGCGTTGGCGAAATGAACCGTCGTCGTCTTGCCGATTCTGAGACCAAAAGGTCGGAACGGGATTTGTTTCTTTTCAACGACAACAATGTAGGTATAGAAATGAATTCCTCCCATATGTATTGTGTTGTAAGTCGTCGTCAATGCTCCGCCCGTACTGAACATGTTCAGCTCGTCGATGAGCCTTTTGGTGAATTCAATGAAGGTACCGGGCTTGCCAAGCCCCCCCATATTTTTCCCAATAGGACGTACCGCAGTCTTCGCACATATAAAGCCCGCCGTCCTTGATATGCGGAAACATTTCGCGGAAGGTGACGATTTGCTGATTCATGGTGTGCCCGCCGTCGTCAAGCAGAATGTCGACGCGAGGATATTTTTCCTTGAACGCCGCCCAGAATTTCGGGTCTTCCTGAGAGCTGATTTCGATGGCGATTTGCTCTTCCTCAAGCTGTTTGCAATTCGGGTTAATGTCGACGCCGACAATCTGCGCGGGCTTGCCGAAATATTTTTTCCACATCTGCGCGGAGCCGCCGTTTTGCACGCCGACTTCCACGAAAACAATATCCTTGCCGCGATAAGGGCTGAACCACTTTTCGTAAACAGGAAAATAATTGACGGGCTTGTCGATGCAATGATGCTCGTCGAACAGCTAAAACTTCATCAAGTCGCCTTGACCGAAAAGACGATAAGCCGCCTTTAAAGCTTCGTATTGTCCCCGCTGAAATTCTAAATCCGCCACTTTGTCAGCCTCCCAATTAAACGTAGTTAAATGCGCCCGCCGCCGCGTGAATGGTGACGGTCAAGCCAACGTTCAAAAGCCCTCCGCACAGTCGCTCAAAAAATTTTAAGTTTGCATCCAAAGGAATTGATAGCGTTCCATTTGCGCAAGCGCGCCGTTCATTACCGACAAGGCGATTTCGGGATTTTTGCGAAGGATTTCGACAAACACGTCGCGCGGCACCGTCAACAGCTCCGCCTGATCCGACAAGACCGTAACCGAAAACGTGAACAGCTGTTTTTCCAAAAGGTTCGTGGGGTTGACGAAGGCGTTCTTCTCGATTATGTCAAGCGTGTTGTACCAGCCGTCGCCCGTATCGACGTTGCGCGAAAGAATGCCGTCCGCCACGAAGATAAAATTCTGCTCAAGGTCTTTGCCCAAAATTCTGTCGCCTTCGTAGAGCGTGACAAGTTTCGCCTGCCGCTCAAACAGCGCGATTGTTCCGCCGAATCGTCCTTGCAGAAGCGGCAGTTGCGAAATAATATCGCGCAATTTCTTGCGAACGTCTTCTGCCGAAGCCTCTTCGGTCTTCAACTGCACGTCAACGCGTTTGCGGAGCCGTGACATGAATTCGGGATATCGCGCATGCCAATCGACAAGCATTTGTTGCAAAACGATTTTATACAGCTCGCACAGCCGCTCAATGCCGCCGGGCAAAAATTTTTTCTCGTCGTAAAGGAAACCGATAATTAAATTTTTTCCTGATTGGCGGAAATAAGCGCCGAGTTTCATGCCCTGCGCGTCCCAAGAGTTGCGGTAAACGATTTTCCCTTGCGGAGCAGCGAGTGTATCGACGTACTTCAAACCGTCCAATTGAAATTCTTTGAAGCTAAGGAAGTGACTGAACAATTTACTGTGTTCCGTCAGTTCGCTTAATTCCGCCCAATCGATTTGGCTGTAGGGTTGCGAGACGACGATTTGACGAAATTGCTTGCGAACGATTTGCTCAATGCCTGAATTTTCGTCGCCTGTCAGGCGGACGGGAACAGCATGGAGCGCAAAATCTTCGTCAGTCTTTTTCTCCGGCAAGATTTGACAGAACAGACAATCGCGCCGCCTGTTGACTAAGTGCAACATGAAACCCCACGCGCTCTGCAAAATCGCCGTGAGCATTACATTATTGAATTGAGCGTGTTCGCGCAAGTCGGCAAGGATATCGACGGGGATTGTCATGCGGAAAGCGCGTTGGCGATAGGTGCCCGAAGCCTCCTGTTCGTAGGGCAGGATAGCGGGCAGCGGCGGCTTGTCGAGGATTTTTAACCAATAGTCGCGAATAGCCTCCTTGTTTTTCGTCGGCAATTCGGATTTGTCATCTTTCCGATTGAGTTCGGCGGGGATTTCCAAGACGTTGCAGAAAAATTTTTCGGCATCGAAATTGTCGGCAACTAGTTGAGCGAGCGTCACGAGGACGGCGAAATCTTCCGAGCTTGTCCTGTACACCGCGAATCGAATCAGCGGGTCGTGACGAAGGTCGACTTTGCGGCGCATATCAGCTTCAAAAATTTTCTTAAAGTCGTCGTCGAGTTCGTCTTTGTCCTTTTGAGTCAAGTTCCGGAAAATGACTTCGGGCTTGACGGCAACGGCGGGGCGAATGACTTTGACGGTGCGCGCACCCAGGTTGCAAAAGTTGGCGCGCAGATTTTCGTTTTCGGCAATCAATCGCGTGACTGCAATGTTGAACTTTATCGGGCTGACCGAGCCGCGAATTTTGTAAAGCGTCTGCACGAAAAAATACGGCGACATAAAATTTTTGTCCGCGAAAAATTTTTTCTCCTGCGCGGTCAAATCACTTACGGCTTCGAGTTTGCGGGGGTTGTAGCCTTCCAGACCGCTTAGCTGCCGCCCGTAAAGACTCTCCAAAACAGTTTGCTCATCGCTTGTCAATTGTATCGTTGTTTCCATAGAGCACCGCCTTTAATCAATGCGCAATGTGTAATTCGTAATACGCAATGAAATTTTTGTTAAGTTTAGCCGCCGAGAAATTTTTCGTCAAGCAAAAAGCCCTTTCGTTGGTTAAGCAAAAGGGCTCAAAGACAGCTTTTAATTAATCGAATATACTTTCTTTGACCGAGCAAAGACCCGCTTTAGAAGCGGGGGAACAGTGTGGAAACTGTTCAACCTCTTAAGCCGTCGAGAAGTTTAAGCGTGCCATCCGGATGCAAACCTCATGCCTAGCGCATTCGCCGTTGCTGCACGGAGTGGCTGCCATCCCTGGCGTTCCTTGTCACGTCTTCGTTAATTTAACAACAGCCCCTAACGCAACGAGAGACCGTCATTCCATGACGGCCTCAAGATTTAACTTTGTCATTTTTTCTTCGACTGATAGAACAATCGTATCGCCAAAATCCAGACGGGCATGACGATAACGGCGGGGCGCATTTCGTCCATCATTGCCATTATCACCAAAATCATTGCCAAGAACGCCAGACACAGATAATCTGCGAACGGATAAAACAGCGATTTGAATTTCGGGACAATGCCCGCCGCCGCGCAATGTTTGCGGAATTTTAAATGCGTAAAGACAATCATCGCCCAGCTTATAACGACTGCGCCCGTCACGATTGACATCATGTACATGAAGACTTCGTCGGGCAAAAGGTAGTTCAGCACCGCCGCCAAAAGCGTTATCCCCGACGAAATCAGAATGCCGTTGACGGGGACGCCGCGCCCAGAAAGTTTATCAAAAAATTTCGGCGCGTTGCCGCTCTTCGCCAAGCCGTAAAGCATTCGCGAATTTGAGTAAATCGCCGAATTGTAGACGCTAATCGCAGCCGTCAGCACCACGAAGTTTAAAATGTTCGCCGTCGACGTGAAGCCCGCGTTTTGGAAAATCTGAACGAACGGACTTGCGTCCTTGCCGACTTCGTTCCACGGCCACAGCGTCATCAATACAATCATCGTGCCGACGTAGAAAATCAGAATGCGATAGATAACCTGATTAATGGCGCGCGGGATTGTCTTGTTGGGGTTTTCGGCCTCGCCCGCCGTTATGCCAATCAGCTCAATGCCGCCGAAACTGAACAGCACGGGCGCAAGCGACATCAGCATACCTTCAAGCCCGTTTGGGAAGAAGCCGCCGTGCATCCACAGATTATCGAAATTTTGCGGGAAAGGGTCGGGGTCTGTGGCAATGTAATACGAGCCGAGGACAATCATGCCGATAATTGCGGCGATTTTAATGAATGCCATCCAGAATTCGATTTCGCCGTATGCGCTGACCGTGACGAGGTTGATGACGGTAATAATCACGAGGCAGGCAAGCACGCCAATCCATTTGGGCAAGTCGGGGAACCAGTAGCCCAAGTAAATCGACACCGCGCTAAGCTCCGCCATGCTGACGAGGATATAAAGAAACCAATAATTCCAGCCCGCGAGGAAGCCGGGGAATTCGCCCCAATATTTCGAGGCGTAGTAGCTGAACGAGCCGCTAACGGGCTCTTCAACCGACATTTCGCCCAGCATTCGCACGATAAAAAAAATGATTATCCCGCCGATAAGATAGCTCAGCGAGACGGCGGGACCTGCCATCGCGATTGTCGCGGTCGAGCCGTAGAACAAACCCGTGCCGACGGCAGTCCCAAGCGCAATCATTTGCAAGTGGCGGTTTTTCAAGCCGCGTTGCATTTTGTTTTCAGACATGTGTTCACCAAGTTTCGTTAGGGTAACGGAGGTGCCAATTCTTTCTTAACGTTGTCATAATATCCATAACGTCTTTGGAAAAGTCCAGACGCATTGCCGAGGCGTCGCCGCTTTGAATCGCCTGTTCCATATCGTTCAGTTCGTAAAGCAAGGCGTCCGCCTTGTCGCCCGCGAAAATTTCTTCAACCGCGCCAGTTTCCGCGTCGACGAAGACAGCCTTATCTGCGCGAGGATATTCGACAATCTCAATGTAGCCGCGTTCGCAACTGATGACGGCGCGTTTCGGCTGCTTCGAGTGCATTGACAGCGCAACGGTCGCCATTTGTCCGCGAGGATTTTTCAGCAACATGGTCGCGAATTCGTCGGAGCCCGTCGGCGAAGGTCGCCATTGACTTAAAATTTCGGTCGGCACTTCCGTCATGAACGAGCGCACAATCGACAGCGCGTAGACGCCGATATCGAGGAGCGCGCCGCCCGCCAAGCTCATGTTGAAAAAGCGGTTGTTCATATCGTATTCCTTGAAGCTGCCAAAGTTCAGCGTCATGATTTGCACTTTGCCGAAGTCGCCCGCCGCAATACGTCGCCAAAGGGTTTTGTAAAGCGGCATGTGCCAAATCGTCATGGCTTCGGCGAGGACAAGATTTTTCGCGTTGGCGAGGGCAATCATTTCGTCGAGTTCGCGGCTGTTTAGCGTGATTGACTTTTCAACGAGCAAATGCTTGCCGTTTTCTAGGGCGCGTTTCATGAAGGGGAAATGGGTATTATGCGGCGTCGTCAGATAAATCACGTCGACGGCGTCATCGGCAAAGAGGTCGTCAATCGCGGCGTAAACCTTCGGGACGGAATATTTTTCGGCGAAGGCCACGGCCTTGGCGTGCGTGCGATTAGCTACGGCGTAAAGAGTTTTGCCTTGCTTTTGGAGGGCTTGAGCCATTTCGTTGGCAATGACGCCCGTGCCGAGCACCGCCCAGTTAAGATTTTTTTCAGACATACAAAACACTCCTGAAAAGGTGAAACAATTTTGAATCTCGGTTAGGAACGAGTTGCAAGTGACGAGGCCGCCAAGGACGGCGGCCGCCGGCAATAAAAACATGGAAGTTTTTTTGCCGGCACAGGCGGCTGACTGGGACGCGGGCATTGGATAAGTGGTTGGTATCCGCTCCGCGCGTAGCGGCGGCTTTCTTTGCTACTTTCTTTCGCCGGTGAAAGAAAGTAGTTAATAACGCCGAATCGAAGGACACGCCCGCCCTACTGAATCAAGATGTCTCTGAACATGGACAAAATTTCTTGCCCGTAATATCTTCCGGGAACAGCCCAGCGTCCGTTCAAGTCTTGCCAAGTGCCGAGCGTCCGCGAGCCGTAAGATTGACGGACGAGGCTGTAGCGCGGGTCGACGACGGGCGTAGTCGGCATACGCGTGGATGAATAAGCCAATAAGTGCTGAATGTGTGCGCGGACACCTAGTTGGGGCGTAGAGAAGAATTCGCCTTTGACGCCGCCGCCCGTCGTGCCGAGCCCGCAATAATTATTTTGTTCGGGAATGACATCGCCGCCGTAGCGGAAAAAGCCCGTCTCCTTGAGAGCCTGCGCGAACGCAACATCAGGACGAATCCCTTCGCGCCTGCCCTCTTCGTAGTAGTACGCGACAATTTCTTCGGCACTGACGGGCAAGTTCGGATTGGGATTGTTGCGTAGCAGGTAGCGGACGCATTGCTGTTGCGTGGCCATAGGCGTACCGATTATCGACGGGTCGGAAGTCGAAACGGTTTGCGGCACGGAAAAGTTCGGTTGCGCGTCGTAGTCGTCAACCACTTCCACATCGTCGGGCAAAGCGGGATTTTGCGGCGTGGTTGCGAAGATATCAAGCAATTTTGCAAGGGTATTTCCGGGGTGCGCTTCTCTTGCGACGCTTTTGGCCGCCATTTTCGGGTCGTGAATTCTGGCGTCGGCAGTCACGGGAATTGAGACGGCAAAGGCTCCGAGCATCGCCGCCGCTATGAATTTTTTCGCTCTATTGATATTCATACAATCACCTCAATCTGCAGATTATTTTCAGGATTCTTTCACTGCGGCGAAGTATACACCATTTGACTTTTCCTTGCAAGGATTTTAGCTGAATTTGTCGGCGGGCGATAGATTTTTTATCGCGGGCAAGCTAAAATGTTCGCGGCAAAGAATTTTTCGGAGGAGGCGGTCTGAAGTGGCAAGCATTGCGTTCAATCCTAAACTATGGACACATGCTTTGAAAATCGGCGCGATATACGTCCAACGCGGCATAAACAACTTTGATGACTGGTCAAAGACAATGACAGAAAATCTTGGCGAAAAATCAAAGCCGTGGCAAGCCGCCATTTGGGAAATGCTTAAAACTATGCCCAAAATCGACAAGTTCAACGACAAGCAAATTTTGGCATTAACTGAAAGAATCGGTGGGCTTTACGGTCAGAGCACAACAAATCTCTTTGGAATTGCAAAAGCTATTGAAGATGACTTAGGGACGGAAAACGCTCAAAAACTTTTCCCTATGATTCAAGCAACTTACGCGGGCATTCAGAAATTCTTCGACGACCAAAAACAGCGCGAAGCACAGCCCGCGCCCGAAAAACTTCGCTGGAAGGTCGAGGGCAAGACGCTGACCGTTGGCGGCGGGCGCGAGATACCATTTTACCGCTACGGCGAGCTGCCGTGGGTTGGGAGCGTCAACGCCATTCAACACATCGTCATAGAGGAGGGCGTCGAGAAAATTTCAGCCAACGCCTTCAGCGAGTGCACGCGCCTTGAACTCTTGACAATCCCCGCGAGCATCAAGACGATTGGCGACTTCGCGTTCAGATTTTGCTACTGCGGCAACAGAGACGTCAACGGCGGCAAAAATGTCATTTGGAGCTTGGACGACGGCATTTTGACGTTCAAGAAGAATCCCGCCGTGAGAAACGCTGCCGACTGTTCAATCGGCGTGGTGTCGTGGCGGGCTGTCGATAAAAATATTTCGGGCGTCAAACTTGAGCGCGACGTCATTCCCGATAAAAAATTTTTCGATTGGCGCAAAAGCTTGAGCCGCGACGTGCCGGTTTCGATGTGAAATGGCGACGGGGATAATCGCGGAATACAATCCGTTTCATGAGGGACACGCACATCAAATCGCGGCGGTCAAAAAATTTTGCGGCTCTGAAGTCGTGGCGGTCATGAGCGGGAGTTTCACGCAACGCGGCGCGCCGACAATCCTCGACAAGTGGACGCGGGCACGGCTTGCCGTAGCGGGCGGCGTCGATTTGGTTTTGGAATTGCCGTTCGTCTCGGCGGTGCGCAGTGCACAAGATTTCGCGCGCGGCGGCATAAGACTGCTTGAAAGCCTCGGCGTCGTCAATACGTTGGCATTCGGCGCGGAGCTTGCAGACTTATCGGCACTTCGGCGGGCGGCGGCGGTCTTCGACGAAAAATCTTTCGCGAACAATCTGCGCGGGCTCATGGCAAGCGGCACGTCCTACGCGGCGGCAGTCACGAAAATCTTGGCGGCAGTCACCGGGCTTGACGAAAACCGCTTGCGGCAGCCGAACACGATTTTGGCGATAGAATATCTGTGCGCCCTGCCCGAAACGATTTCGCCGCTGGTGCTTGAACGAGTCGGCGCGGCTTACGACGATTCGACGCTTAGAGAAAAATTTTCGAGCGCATCGGCCATTCGAGCGGCAGTCCGCGAGCCTCAACCACCTTGGGCAAAAATCTCCGCGCAGGTCGACGCCGTAACCCTAACTGCTTTGCAAAAGGAACGGTCGGCGGGCTTGGTCGACGAAAATTTTTTACTGCGCCCGATTTTGGCGAGGCTGTTGACATCGCGCGCCGACGAGCTGATAAAAATCTTCGGCATGACGGAGGGCTTGGAATATCGGCTGCTGAACGCGGCGGCGTCCAAAACCTTCGACGAGCTGATAAAAACTTTGACGGGACGCCGCTACACCGAAAGCCGAATCCGACGCTTGCTGTTGTATTTTTTGCTTGACGTGACGGCGGAGGAAATTGCCGAACTGGACGCGGCGACTTGCGCGAGAGTTTTGGCCTTCAACGAGCGAGGGCGAGCCTTGCTGAAAAAAATTTCCGTCCCCGTCGTCACAAAGGTCACAAAGCATTTGAATCGCCGAGACTTGTGCGAACGCCGACGCCCGCTTGAGCCGTATCAAAAAATCTTGTTGCGAGACGTGACGGCAACGAATCTGCGCAGAATTTTATTCGAGCCGCCGCGCCCGCCGCTTGAAGACTTCACGACGCCGCCTGTGTTCGTGAAATAAAAAAGACCCCGTGTCAAGCACGAGGCTAGTAACGACGCGGCGATAACGTCTGAATTACGAGTGGCACGGCGCGCTTGCTGGATGCAACGTCACGTTGCCGCCGCCTGTGTTCGTGAAATAAAAAAGACCCCGTGTCAAGCACGAGGCTAGTAACGACGCGGCGATAACGTCTGAATTACGAGTGGCACGGCGCGCTTGCTGGATGCAACGTCACGTTGCCGCCGCCCGCCTTCGTAAAATAAAAAATCCCTCCGCGCAGGAGGGAAAATTTTTTTTGCTCATTTCGCGGCGAAGTCGAGGACGCGTTGAGCCATTTCGTCCTTATCGCAAACGTCGGTGTGCAAAATTTCGGCGGTCGAGAGCGCGGCCAAGTTCTTCGGGATTTTGACGTTGGTCAAGTCGTGAAGTTTCTTCAGCTGCGCGAAGTCATCGACGCCGTCAATATTCTGTTCCAGAGCCGTAAGCACCGCGCTTGTGAATTTGTACGGGCTTGCCGTCGAGGCGTTGAGCACGGGGATTAAATCCTTGGTCTTGCCGCGATATTTGTTGATTGCGGCTATCGCAACGGCGGTGTGCGTGTCCAACAGATATTTGAACGAGCCGTAAACGCGCTTGATAAAATCGCGGGTTTCGTCTTCCGTGACGTATTCGGCATGAAAAATTTTGTCGAGGCGAGTCTTAATCTTCTTGTCGACGGTGTACTTGCCGAGCGTGTTCAATTCGCTCATGTAGCGGTTAATCAGCCGCAAATCGCCGCCGCTTTCGTGATACAGCAGGCGTTCGAGGTTGCTTGAGATAAGAATGTCCATCGAGGGCGTTATCGTCTTGAAGAACTTGCGGTTGCGGTTGTAAGTGCCCGTCCTGAAAAATTCGGTGAGGACGTTGTTTTCGTTCGACGCGCAGATTAATTTCTTGACAGGCAAGCCCATTTTCAGCGCGTAGTAGGCGGCGAGGATGTTTCCGAAATTTCCGGTCGGGACGCAGATGTTAATCTTGTCGCCAAGCGTGATTTGCTTCGACTTAATCAGTTCGACGTAGCCGCTGAAGTAGTAGGCGATTTGCGGGACGAGCCGCCCCCAATTAATCGAGTTGGCTGAACTTAGCTTGACGCCGAGCTTGTCGAGTTCGTCGCGAATTTTCTTGTCGCCGAAGATTTTCTTTACGCCGTTCTGCGCGTCGTCGAAATTCCCTCTGACCGCCGTGACGTTGACGTTATCGCCCGCCTGCGTGACCATTTGGAGCTTTTGAATCTTGCTGACGCCGTCGTCGGGGTAGAAGACCATGATTTTCGTCTGCGGGACATCGGCGAAGCCCGCCAACGCCGCCTTGCCCGTATCGCCCGACGTCGCCACGAGGATTAAGATTTTTTTCGTTTCGCCGACCTTTTCGAGAGCCATGCGCATAAGGTGCGGCAACATCTGCAACGCAATGTCTTTGAACGCGCTGGTAGGACCGTGCCACAGTTCCATTGAGCCGACGGGCGCGATAGGATTTTTCGGGTCTTGAATCAGAATCATGACGGGGACGCGCCTTGAGTCGTCAAACCAGTTGTAGGCGAGTTCGGTGCATTCGCCGAGTTCGTCTTCGGTGTAGTCCGTCAAAAATTTTCCGAGCAGCCACGCCGAGCGTTGTTCATAAGTCATTCCGCCGAGCCTGCCGATTTCTTCGATTGAAGCCTTAGGGATTTTTTCGGGCACGAAAAGCCCGCCGTCCGACGCCAGCCCTTGGAGGATGGCCTCCGCCGAACTGACGGGCGCGATTTTCGAGCGTGTACTGATATATTTCAAATTAAAAGTCTCCTTTCGTGTAGGAACTAGGGATTGTTGGTAAATTGAATTTATCGGTGGCGATTCGGCGGTTTAATGACTTTTATGTTTAGGATCAACTTTTTCTTTGCATGCCCAAAGAAAAAGTAGCAAAAAGAAAACCTCATGCTTGCCAGCGCGCATTCGCCCTCGCGGGGGCGTAAAGCGGTCGTCGACGAAGTGTTGCGCCTAACCGAATCCGTCTGTGCCGGCAAAGAAACATCCATGTTTCTGTTGCCGGCGGCCGCCATCCTTGGCGGCCTCGTCCCTTGCTACGTCTTTGTTAATTTACCAACAGGCCCTAGGAACTAGGGTAAGGGTTTTAGACTTGTTCCTTGTTCCTAAATCCTTGTTTATTACTTCATGCGTAACGAGTTAATCAAAATCATTGCGGCGAAGACTGCCACGCCCGCCGCCGCGATTATCGGGTTGAACGGCACGGGCGGGCTTTCGAGGGCTGTCGACAACGCGAGCGGTATCAAAACCGTCCAGGACAGCACCGCGAGCCAACGATTGAGCTTGACGACACCGGCGGACTTCAAGGCGAGGTCTCTTAGCGTCAAAAAATTTTTCAGCGTCGACAGTTCGATATCAAGCTTGACGTCGTCCGAGGGCTTGAGCGTCCCGCCCGCCAACAAAATCGCCACGTCGGCGGTTGCAAGCGCGGGCAAGTCTTGAGTGTCGGTGCCTATCGCCGCCACGACTTTGCCCTTTGCGCGGAAGATTTGAATTTCGCGAGCCTTGCCTTCGGGCGTGAGGTTCGGGCGCACGTAGTCGAGCATGAACTCTTTGGCAATGCGGTTGACTAATTTTTTCGGCTGCGCCGTGAGCAAAAGCGTTTCGATTTTGAGACCGCGCAGTTCTTCCAGAAATTTCCGAGCGTCTTCGCTTAAGTCGTCTTTGAGCGCGATAAGCCCGCGAGCCACTCTGCCCGTCGCCACGATTAAAACCGCCTTGCCCTTGACGAGCAGTTGGTCTGTCCGCGTCCTTAGCGTTGCGTTTATCGACGTGCCCAGGCTGTCAAGCCAACCCGCGCTGCCGACACGAATCAGTGTCCCGTCGACAATCGCTTCGACGCCGCGCCCGGGCATTTCGCTGAACTTCGTCAACTTCGACAGCCGCAACGGTCGTGCTATCGCCGCGTTGTAGACCGTCCGCCCAAAAAGATTTTGAGCATCGCGCTCCGCCGCCGCCGCCATTTTCAAAAGTGCCGATTGCGACATCATTTGCGGCACGATGTCCGTTATGAAGCATTCGCCGCAAGTCAGCACGCGATTGAACGGCAACGCCACGACTTGAGCCTCCGCCAAGGTTTTCAGCGCGCTTGAGTTGTTGAGCGTCACGCCGAGCTTTTTCAACCGCCGCCGCGTCAAAAACGTTGCGAACGCCTCCGCCAAGACGAAGCATATCGGCGAGCCCGCGATAAACATCGACAGCCCCGTTGTTACGGCCGAGTCGACGCCGCGAGTAAAGTAGATCCACGCTACCAAGCCTCCGCTTACAACCGCGTCGATTAGGAACAGTAGAATTATTTTTTTCACGCGTTGACGACGTTCACCGCCTTGCCCGCCAGCCACGCCTTGAGATTGTCGACGGCAATGTTCATGAGCCGCGCGCGCGATTCTTTGGGAGCCCAGCTGATGTGCGGTGTGATAAAACAGTTCTTCGCGCCGAGCAAGGGGTTATCGCCCTTAATCGGTTCGGTGCTTACCACGTCGACGCCCGCCGCCAAAACCTTGCCGCTGTCTAGAGCCGCCCGCAAATCCTCTTCGACGACCAGACCGCCGCGACTGTTGTTGAGGATTATGACGCCGTCTTTCATTTTGGCGATGTTCGCCGCGCAGATTATCCCTTTCGTCGAGGGGAACAGCGGGCAGTGCAACGCGATAACGTCCGAGCGGGCAAAGAGTTCGTCGAGCGCAACGAAATCGCAATCGCCGAGCTTCGTGCCGACTTCGCGCATTGCGTCGAACGCGATAACCTTCATGCCGAAAGCCGCCGCCAACTTGCCCGTCGCCTGCCCGATTCGCCCGTAGCCGATAACGCCCATGGTCTTGCCCGCCAATTCAATCAGCGGATAATCCCAAAAGCAAAAGTCGGCGCAACTTTCCCAACGCCCGTCGTGAACGGCTTGACTGTGATGCGCCACGTGATGGCAAATCTCCAACAGCAACGCGAAGGCGAATTGCGCAACGGATTGCGTGCCGTAAGTCGGGATGTTCGTGACGGGAATGCCGCGCTCCTTCGCCGCCGCCGTGTCGACGACATTGTAGCCCGTCGCCAAGACTCCGATGTATTTTACGTTGGTGGAGTCGAAGATTTTTTTTGTCAGCGGGGTTTTGTTCGTGAAGACAACCTCCGCGTCCCCGATTCGCGAAATAATTTCGGCGTCGTCAGTCAAGCTCGTGCGGTCGTAGATTTTGCATTCGCCCAGAGCCTCCAGAGCCTCCCAAGTCAAATCGCCGGGATTGAGCGTGTAGCCGTCAAGTACAACAATTTTCATTCCGAAAACCTCCTTCAAGCAATTTATACACGGCGCAAAAAAAATATTCAATAGAACGCCAAAAAATTCGTCGCGAGCATGACGACGCCGCTGAAAGTGCCCGTTGCCAGCGCGATTAAATTTTTGTGGCGCATAGGCGGCAAAAGTGACAGCGCGCCGAAAAACATCGGGGCAAGCGGGATAAAGTATCGCCCTTGCACGCCTTTGACGAATTCACAGCCGACGGGCGACCACGTCAGATAATCGAACAGGAAAAACGCCGTCGTCGAAATTCCTGCGGCAAAGAGCATCGTTGCGCGTTCGGCAAGCGTCAGCCGCAAACCGTTCGACAGCGCGAAAAAAAGTAACGTTATCGTGTGCAATATGCAAAACCAAAACGGAAGCAACAACTTGCCGTTCGCGCCCCACATGCCAAAGAAGCTTGCGCAATAAAAAAATCTGCCGACAATAAGCGAATTGGTCATCGCGTTGAAGAAAGCTTGCGGGTGTTCGGCGACGAGGCTTTTCTGCGCGGCAAGGTCAACGTTCTCAAAGGATGGATAATCGGGACCCAGATAATTGTGCGCGGTTGCCGGTTCGACGTCCGTCATACCCGCCGTAAGCTCCGTCCAGCCGAGTGACGTCAGCAAGTTCAAAAGCAAAATCGCCGCGCCGAATGCCAAAAATTTCTTCAAGCCGCCTGCGCGGTCACGCGGAATTAAAAAGTACAGCAACAGAATCGTGCCGTAGACGAATTTTGAACAGGCAAGCATTATCGCCAAGATTATCAGCCCGAAAATTTCTGCGCGGGAAAATTTTTCCGCCGAACGCCTAAGCGACAAAAGCCACGCCGTCCCCAAAAAGCATACGCCGAAAGTCACAGCGTCCGCCGAAGTCGACGCCGCCTCAATCAAAAACATCGGCATCATCGCCAAAAGGAAAATCAGCGTCTTTGCTTCGGGCAAAAGCTTCATCGCTCCAAAGACGCACGCCGCCGCGAAGATTAATCCGCTCAAGCCCATAAGGTAATAAATTTCACCCGCGCTTAAGTTCAGGCTCCGTCCGATAAACGCGGCAACGGCTTGCGGCAGATAAGTCGGCGGCGGATATGCGCCCGTGTTCGGTATCAAGCCCGATTCGCGCGCGTCGGCGTTGAGCGGCGTCGACAAAAAGGTTTTGAACTCGTCGAAGGAATACTTCACGTCGCGCGAATCATCATCGACCCCAAAAAGGCATTCGTCGGGGATTAGGGACAGCGGGATGCTCGCCGCGTACATTTTTTCCGTCGCCGCGTCGGGCGAACGATTTTCCCAGCCGAAACTTTTTTTGTTGCCGCCCGCGATTGTCTTCAATACGTCGTCCTGTTTGGCGACGGGGCTCAAAAAAATTCCCTCCGATATTTGCCAAGCTCGCGCCATGTGAAGCGGTTCGTCCATTAATCGGTAGGGCGGGCGCGTGAACAAAATCATCACGCCGAAAAGTACGAACAGCGCGATAAAAATTTTTTCCGCGCCGAAATGTTCAATGCGTTGTTCAAGAAAGTTCATTTTATCGCTTTAGTCACACCTGCATCGTCGAAGGTTTTCATTTCGTTCAGCGCAGTCAAAGCCGCCTCGACAATCTCGACGCCCATGCACGCCGCCTCGCCGTCGAAGCCGATAGGATGCCCGTCGTGGTTTCGGAGCTCGATAAGCTGAGCCGAACGCAGGACGAACGGTCGGATTTCGGGGCAAATTTTTTCCAGGTAGCGCGTGATAATGTCAATGGCACCCGTGTCGACGACAATCAGCGTGGAATTGTGCGCCGCCGCAACCAACGCGCCGATAATCGCGCTCGTCAAGCAACGGTATTCCTTCGGGACGTGTTGCAAAAATTCTTCGGGCGGATATTTCAGCGTGCCGTCTTCCGTCAAAAGTTCGGCGGCGAAACGGTCGGCAAGCTTATCAATCAGCAAATTGCTTAAGTCAGTCATTGCGACAATCGGCGTGTCGAAGGTGACTTCCTCGGCAATATTGCGCCCGAAATTGAACGCGACGTTGACATTTTCCTCCGGGTCGACGACGCCCAAAAAAATTTTCATGCCGAAAGTCCGAGTCGTTGCGCTAAAGTCCATGGACAAATCGCGGCGAGCTTTCGGGTCTTTCGGGTCGTAATTGTCGGGGTCGACGAGCGACGGGCAATTTTCAAAATTCGTGAAGGCAAGCGCGGCGTGCCGCAAGTTATTGGTCGGGCGGTCTTCGTTGGCTATGCCCGCGACTTGAACGGCAATTTCCTCCAAATATCCGAGGCTCCTGCGCGGCTTGGTCAAGCTGTCGAGAATTTCGCGGCAATTATTCATTGGGCGGTCGTGGAGGCGCGGCATCGTCTGCAAGTAGAAATTAAACGTCCTGTCGGTGGCGGCAATGCCGTCGTCTTCGTCATCGCCCATGATGCGAATATTCATCGGGTAGGTGCGCGGGATGTTCAAAGTTTGCGTGCTGAAAGGCAATTCGACACTTTCCATGCGGTGTTCGCTTACGTGGAAGTCGACGGGTATTTCTTCAATCTGAATTTCATCGCCGAGAAGCTCTTGAATGTCTTCAATCGAGTCAAGCCCTTCGACGCCGTCAAGTCCGATTTGCCGCTTGAAAGTTTCGAGCATGGTATCTTCCTCCGCAAATTCGCCGTCGAAGTCGGCATCGGGGCCGCAAACGAAAATGTAAACAAGATTGTCGAGAATGCGGGCGGCGATTGACGAGCCTATCGCTTCACCGAGCGCAAGGTCGAGATTGAAAATCGGCTCAAGTCCAAGATAGTCGATAATTTCTCTGTGCCCGATTTCGCGCCCGACGTGAGAGGCGATAAGGCAGTCGAAGGTTTGCGGTAAAATTTCTTCGGCGACGAGCGCGGCGGCGGCAGTGTTGAAGCCGTCCAGCACGACGACGCAATTATGATGGTAAGCCGCGATAATCACGCCCGCCATTGCCCCGAATTCGTAGCCGCCAACCTTAACCAGCACGTCAAGCAAAGCGGTGCGGTCGGGCTTGTTGACTTCGAGGGCGCGACGAACGATTTCGATTTTGTGAGCAAGTTTTTCGTCGTCAATGTCGGAACCGCGTCCCGTCACTTCTTCGGGCTCCAAGTCGAGGTAAGCGGCAGTCATGGCGGCGGCGACGGTCGTATTGCCGATACCCATTTCGCCGATAAGGAAACAGTTGCAGCCCGCCGCGATAGCCTCCTCCGCCAGCTGCTTGCCTGTGCGAACGGACTGCGCGGCCTCCTCAAAAGTCATTGCGGCTCCTTCGGCGATGTTGTTGGTGCCGCGAGAAATTTTCCTGTCGACGAGGCCGGGCAAGTTTGAAATATCGGCGTCGACGCCCACATCCACAACGTACAGCTCCGAATAGGCGAACTTCGCGAAGGCATTGGCGGCGGCTCCGCCCTCAAGCAGATAATTCTTGACCATGTCGGCGGTCGTGGCTTGCGGGTATGCGCTGACGTTTTCCTTCGCGACGCCGTGATCCGCGCAGAAAATGAACGTACACTTTTTGGATTTGCCGACGGAACGATACAGCTCGGCTACGTGAGTAAAAGTCATCTATTTGCCTCCTGTGGGCGTGTTGGTAAATTAACGAAGACGTTGCAAAGGACAGAGGCCGCCAAGGATGGCGGCCGCCCGCGCTATTGAGCGTGATGCGAAATAAGCGGGCACGAGCGGCTGACCGGGACGCGGGCGTTGCGTCAGTGGACGGTATCCGCCCCTGCGAGGCGAATTTCTTTGCTACTTTCTTTCTTCGCTGAAAGAAAGTAGATTCGATTAATCAAAAGCCATTGACACGTTGAATCGGAGCCGACAACTCAGTTTACCAACATCCCTAGTTCCTAATTCCCAATTTCTTAACAACCTTCGCGCCGGCATTCTTCACGCGCCTCAACGGAGCGACACGAACCTTTATTTTCGGCTTAATCTCGCGTTCAAGTCCGAAATCGCCGCGCTTAAGGAAAGTCGATTTGATTTTGTCGGGGCGGAAGAATTTGCTGATGGCCGCAGAAAGTGCTTCGGGCTCTTCGGAGTCGGCGCAAGTAAAAATATCGACAGCGACGTAGCGCAGTTCCTTGTATATGTGCAAGGCGATATGCCCCGCAATGAACGCGCCGATAATCGAATAATGCCCCTCGTCTATCATTTCGGAGCAAAGGCTCGGCTCGTTGCCCATGACGCCCTTCAGCGTGTCTTTTATTTCCTCGAAACCGCCAAGCCTGTTTGTGTCGCAGTTGTACAAGTCCAATGTTAATTGACGTGCTAAAATTTTCATTATGCTCATCCTTTCCGCGCAGATTATAGCAGTTATCGGCGAAGAAACAAATCACTGCTTGAAAAATTTTTCCCGCTCCAAATAAAAAAACCTCAGGCATTGCGCTTGAGGGTTTCTTTTTATCTTACGTAGTGGCTGAAGTTCCCGACAGTCAAGGCGGGAAAAGTTTCTTTTAGTTCGCGAAGAAAATTTTTCGTGCCGTGGAAATTTTTATCGGCGGGCATGACGCGAAAGAATTCGTCGGGGTCGTAGTTGAGATTGCGCACTTGAATCATTTGGACGGGCAAGGCGTCGAGAAAGTTTTTCCAGGCGTCGAGTTCCGATTGACGGTCGTTGAAGCCGGGCATGTAAAGCATATTCAGCGACACGTGCACGCCGTTATCCAGCGCGTGGCAAATCGAAGCTTTGACGGCGTCAAGCGGGTAGCCTGCGCGGTAGTAGCGTTGATAGTTGTCGGCGTCCGCGCTGATAATCGAAACGCGCATCGAATCCAGCCCCGCGTCGACGATTTTCTTAATGCCCGCCGTGTAGCCCGCGTTCGTGTTGATGTTGATTTGCCCGCGCGAAGTAGCCGCCCGAATTTTTTTTATCGCCGCGCAGATATTTTCCGCCATAAGGGACGGCTCGCCCTCGCAGCCCTGCCCGAAGCTGATAATGCCCTCGTCGGCGCGCGAAAGGTGATAAATCCCAACGTCCGCGATTTCGTCGACGGTCGGCTTGAAAGTGATTCGGCTCTGTGGGCTTGGACAGCATTCGGCGGCTTGCAAAGAGATACAGCCGAGGCAATTTGCGTTGCACGTCGGCGAAGTCGGGATGCCGCATTCCCAACGACGATAGAACAAATTCTGCGCGGTCAGACAATGCCACTTGAGCGAACAGCCGGCGACTTGCGCGACGATTCGGTTTTCGGGCAAGTCACGCTTGACGCGGCGAATGAATTTTTTCAGCGCGGGCGTGTTGTAGTGTTGAGGATCCCACTTGTGATTTTCGTCGGTGTAGAGCGCGGCGGCGTGCAGTTCGTCTTTGTAAAGGACGACGGCGGTGTAACCGTACAGCGGCAAGATTTGGGCGTCGTGAACCTTTCGGAAGGCGGGCAGGTGCGTGCGCGTGTATCCTTGCGGCAAAATCGCAGAGACAGCTTGCCCTTTGAGCGACACGAATTCCCCGCGCTTGAAGCCGACGGCTCGCCGCGCAGGCAAGAACATCAAATCTGCCGAATCGGGCAGCTTGATTAAATCTTCGGGCTTGAGCTTGAAAAAATCTTCGCCGACGCGCCCGACGCCCTCCGCCTCCGGCACGTCGAAAATGTTTCCGCGTTCGTTAGCTATTAAGGCTGTGATTTTATTTTTCATCGGCAGTCACCAAAAAATTTTTTACGAAGCTAGGGACTGTTGGTAAATGAAATCGTTCCTTCGATTCGTCGTTTAGCATCTACTTTCTTTGTCTGGGCAAAGAAAGTAGCAAAGAAACCCACCACTGCGCGTGGAGCGTCTTACCGACCACCGCCGCAATGTCCGCGCTACCCGAAGTCGCTCGTGCCGCTATGAAACCTTCCAGGTTTCGAGTGGGCGAACGCGCGTCCATGCACGCCCTCATCCCCTGCAACGTCTTTGTTAATTTACCAACACGCCCTAGTTTAACCAACTTAAAGCTATCGAGAAGCCGAATCCGAATCGCCAATTCAATTTACCAACAGCCCCTAGAAATGCGCATGCATTTCGTATGAACGCGGCGATAAACATTGAATCACGAGTAGCATGGCGCGCTAATTGTTCCCCCGCTTTTAAAGCGGGCGGCACGTCGAAAATGTTTCCGCGTTCGTTAGCTATTAAGGCTGTGATTTTATTTTTCATCGGCAGTCACCAAAAAATTTTTTACGAAGCTAGAAATGCGCATGCATTTCGTATGAACGCGGCGATAAACATTGAATCACGAGTAGCACGGCGCGCTATCTGGATGCAATGTCACGTTGCCTCTTGGGGTTGAATTTGTTCATTGCGTTGTCGATGCCCTCTTTGAAAATGCACAGCACCGCCGGGACAAGTTCGTCAAGCGCGGCGGAAATTTTATCGGCGTCATCCTGCGCGAAGGGGCTCAAGACGTGATGATTGACTGTCCAATTTTGCGGAGGACGCCCGACGCCGATTCGGACGCGCGGGAAATTTTGCACGCCGCCGAGGTGTTGAATGATTGATTCGACACCGCGATGCCCGCCGCTTGAGCCCTTCGGACGCAAACGAATCATACCGAGCGGCAAATCCATATCGTCATGCGCGACCGTCAAATCAGCCGCGTCGACCTTGTAAAAGTTCACAAGCGGCGCAACCGCCTCCCCGCTCAAGTTCATGAAGGTTTGCGGCTTGACGATTAAAATTTTTTCGCCATCGAGAAAAGCCTCCGCGATCAGCGCATTGAAACGTTCGCGCCAATCGGAGGCGGTAATCTGCGCGGCGAGCCTGTCAGCCAACATGAAGCCGACGTTGTGCTTGGTTGCGGCGTATTCGGGCGTGGGGTTGCCCAAGCCGACAAAAATTTTCATGCGTTCACCTTCAAAATTTTTTTATTTCGCAGGAGGAGGAGCCAATTCCCCGCGCTGAACTTGCAGATTGAAGGCAGCCTCCATAATCTGCCGACCGATGGGGACAGCCGAACTCGCGCCGTAGCCGCCCTGCTCGACGATGACCGCCACGCTGATTGTAGGATTGTCGAAAGGACCGTAGCCGACAAACCAGCCGTGGTCTGTGCCCTGCGAATTTTCCGCCGTGCCCGTCTTGCCCGCTATGTCGTAGGGAAAGCCGATAAAATTCCGAGCCGCCGTGCCGTTGACCGTGACGTCGTGCAAGCCCTCCTGCACAAGCTGAATGACCCAAGGCTCCACTTGCAATTCGCCGACAAGTTCGGGCTGAAAATCTTTGATGACTTCCTTGTCTTGCGTGACGATTTGCTTGACGAGGTGCGGCTTGAAACGTTTGCCGTTAGCCGCGATTTCGCCCGTGACCATTGCCGCCTGCAACGGCGTCACCAGATTGAAGCCCTGACCTATCGCCGCGTCCATTATCTCCGACAAATAAAATTCGTCGCCGTAAACTTCCCACTTGTATTCCTTCCAATCGGAAAGCCCCGGCGATTCGTAGGGCAAATCAATGCCCGTGACAGAGCCGAGCCCGAACATTCGCGCGTAACTTTCCAACGTGTCCGCGCCGAGCCTGTTGCCCATTTCGTAGAAGTAAACGTTGTCGGAATGGCTTAGCGCGTCGTGGAAGTTCAGCCAGCCGAGAGCTTCGCCGCCCGCATTGCCCTTGGGAACCAGCCAGTGCGTGCCGCTGTCGAAAATCAATTCGTCGGGCGCAACCTTGCCCGCAGCCAAAGCCGCCGTGCCCGTCACAATCTTGAACGTCGATCCGGGCGGGTATTCGCCGGTTATCGCCTTGTTGTCCATGGGGTGGTAGGGATTGTTGTTGATTGCGTTCCAATCCTTAGTCGAAATGCCGTGCGCGAAAAGATTCGGGTCGAAGGCGGGACGACTAACTAGGGCAAGCACTTCGCCCGTCTGGGGATTGAGCACGACTGCCGCCGCCGCGTGACAACTCAACTGCGCCAACATATCGTCGACGGCTTTTTCCGCCGCCTCCTGCAAGTCCTTGTCAATCGTCAAAATCAAGTCGTAGCCGGGCTTGGGCTCCTTCTTGCCAAGGATTTGAACAGGCTTGCCCGCCACGTCGACTTCAACTTGTTCGCCGCCGTTTTCGCCGCGAATTTCTTTGTCGTAAATGCGCTCCAAGCCGAACTTGCCGATGATGTCGCCCGACTTGTAGCCCTGGTCTTTTTTAGCCTCAAGCTCGGCGTCCGAAATTTCGCTGACATAGCCGAAGGTATGCGCGCCCTCCTGATTGAGCACGTAGCTCCTTAGCGGCTGCACTTCGATGACGACGCCGGGGTAAAGTTCCTTTTGCTCCTCGATTATCGTAACGATATCCTGCGTCACGTCGGGGCGAATGCGTATGGGGTCGAAGCCGAAGTGGACGGAAATTTTCTGTTCGATTTCCTCTTGCGGCACGTTCAGCAGTTTGGCGACGCGGGCGACTACTTCGGGCTTAATGGGCTCGGTGAGCGGCAAAAGCGATACCGAAAAGCCTGGGCGATTCGTCACAAGCAGTTGACCGTTGCGGTCGTAGAAGGTGCCGCGCGGTGCCATTGACGGAATGATTCTGATTCGGTTGCCGTCGGCAAGGTGCGCGTAATATTCGCCGTCGTAAATCTGCAGGTAGCCGACTCGCGCAATAAGAATCATAATGACGAACGTCACCATGCCCGCCAAGGTTTTGAGCCGCCCGACAAATTCTTCGCCGTTGTTGGGGTTGTCAATCACTTAAAAATCCTCCTGCAGAAAAATTCATTGCGAAACTTGATACACGCCGCGAAACTTGAGGCCGTCATGGATGACGGCCGCCGGCAACAGAAACAGGGATGTTTCTTTGCCGGCACAGGCGGCTGACTGGGACGCGGGTGTTGCGGCAATGGTCGGCAGCCGCCCCGCGCGTAGCGGCGAATTTCTTTGCTACTTTCTTTCTTCGCTGAAAGAAAGTAGTTAATAACCATTAAAAGCTGTCTTTGCGCCCTTTTGCTTAGCAAACGAAAGGGCTTTACTCCACGTCGGTGCCTTCGACTTCGCCCGTCCAAGTTTTGATGCCGCCCATTTCGTAGACTTTAGTATAGCCCTTGTCGACGAGAACTTGAGCGGTCTTGCGCGCGCGGTTGCCGTCTCCGCAGTAAAGGATAAGCGGCGCGTCTTTGTCGGGTATCTTCTCGAAATTGTCAGCCATAGCGGCCTCCAGCGGATAATGAATGGCTTTCGGGATGTGCCTCATCTCATAGTCTTTCGGGAAACGACAATCCAACAGCTTGGCCTTGGGGTCTTCCGCCAAAATTTTCATGCCCTCTTCCTGCGATATGTGGGTGTAGGTAGCCTCGTGCCCTTCGACTTTGCCTGTCCAATCAACCAGCCCGCCGAAGTCGTAGACGTTCTTGTAGCCTTTATCGGCGAGGATTTTGGCGGCATCCTCTGCGCGGCGTCCTGTCCAACAGTAAACCAAAAGCGTCGCGTTCTTGTCGGGCAGCTTTGAGAAGTCGCCTGCCTTCAAGTCGTCAATCGGAACCAAAAGCGCGTTGGGAATGTGTTTCTTGTCGTATTCGTCTTGCGCCCGCACGTCCACGATAATCGCGTTCGGATTCGACGACATCATTGCCCGCGCCTCGTCGTGAGCGAGGTGCTTCGGCTCAACCGTTCCGCAACCGGCTATCAGCAACGCCGCGCAGATTATCAACAAAAACTTCTTCATTCCCAATCCCCCATTCTTAACTCAAAACTTCCGTCAACGTTTCAATCATCTTTTGAATGTCGAGCGGCTTGGCGATATGGCTGTTCATGCCCGCGTCCTTGGCCGCCTGTATGTCCTCCGTGAAGGCGTTCGCCGTCATCGCGATTATCGGTATCTGCGCGAGCTTTTTGTTCGGTAGTTCGCGAATTTTTTTCGTCGCCTCGTAGCCGTTCATGACCGGCATTTGAACATCCATAAGCACCGCGTCGAAATCGCCGGGCTTGGACGCCGCAATCTTTTCGTAAGCGATTTTACCGTTTTCCGCCGTGTCCAGCTCAAAGCCGAATTCCGACAGAATCAGCGACGCAATTTCGCGATTGACTTCGTTGTCTTCGACAAGCAGGAGCTTAACCTTGCTGAAGTCAATGTACTGCGCGGCGTCGGATTTTTTTTCGGTGTCGGCTTCGTCGGGCTCATCGACGACGGGGAAATCGACGCGGACGATAAATTCTGTGCCCTTGCCCAGTTCGGTTTCAACGTCAATGGTGCCGCCCATCAGTTCGACGATGCTTTTGGTAATGCTCATGCCGAGCCCCGTGCCTTGAATGTTGCTGACAGTGCGGTCGCGTTCGTAGGCGGCGAAAACTTTTTTGGCGAATTCGGGCGTCATGCCCATGCCAGTATCCTTCACGCGCAATTCGTAAGAGCCTTTCGATTCGTTGCCGCCCGTTTGTGTCAAAGTCACGGTGACGCAGCCGCCTTCGGGCGTGAACTTGAACGCATTGCTTATCAGGTTCAGCAGGACGCGATTAAGGCGCGGCGTGTCGCACATGACGGTTTTGTTCATGACGTGTTCGGTTTTTACGGCGAAGTCGATGTTCTTGGTCTTCATCTGCGTGGCGAAAAGGTCGTAGACTTCATTCAACGCCTTGACGAGATTGGACTTTTGCAAGTCGAGTTCCATTTTGCCCGACTCAATGCGGCTCATGTCGAGGATGTCGTTAATCAGCGCGAGCAAGTGATTGTTCGACGCCTCAATCTTGTCAAGATAGTCGCGCGTCTTTTTCGGCAAGCCCGGCTCCTTTTTAATCAGATTCGTGTAGCCGATAATGGCGTTCATGGGCGTGCGAATGTCGTGGCTCATGTTCGACAGGAAAGTCGACTTCGCCTTGTTGGAACGCTCCGCCTGGACTTTTTGGACTTCCATATTTTTTTCGCGGCGCATCATAAGGTTGTAGATGTTGAACATGATAAACAGCGAAATCATGACAAGAATCATCTGCATGAAGTTGTGGCGCGTCAAAGAGTCGCTGACGAATTTCATTTGCCCTTCCAAGTAGAATTGCGAATCGGCTTTTTCGCGGTCGGTGGGCGGCACGCCGTGTTCGTTCATTTCCTCGGTGTAGTACTCGCTCAAGTTGCCCAAGACGACTTTGGCGGCGTCGCTGGTCGCCTCGCGCACCCAAAGCATCGACGTGAAGAAAATCAGGAACAGCAACGCAATCCAAGAGATTGTCGACTTGCCGAAGCGGCGTTGTTCGTCGTCGCGCTGAAAAATGTAGCGGAAGAACACGAAGCCAAGAATGCTCCAACAAATCAGAATCAAATAGCTTTCCGTCGACATCGCGCTGACCGTCCAGACGTTGGGCACCATGAAGTACAGGAAAAAAATCAGCGATACGACGCAGCCGATTGTTCCCGTGATCAGCGGCAGTTCCTTGCCGAGCTGCCGAGCCGTGATTATCGTGACGAGCGAAGTGTAAGTATAATCAATCGTCGCGCCGATTGTGTTTACGTCGACAATCCAAGCGATAGCCGTGCGTCCGAGGAAGGGTATCGGCAAACTCAACAGCATGATGAACAGGACGGCGTTCATGGGCGTGCGATTTTCGTTCAGCTTGCCGAACCAGGCGGGCAGGAGGTCATCGCGCGTCAAAGCGAAAATCAAGCGGCTGGCGGCTATGTAGTTGCCGACCAAACCCGTCACGACGCCCGCGCAGACCGTCACGCCCAAAATCACGAGACCCGTATCGCCCATAAAAAAATGCACCGCGTGAAACGTCGGCAAGCCCTCCAAGCCTTCGTAGCTGTCAAGGTTGCCGATATACTCCGACCAATCGGCGCAGCCCGCAGGCAACGTCGACACGGCAAGAATCGCAAGGAACGTGTACGCCAATGCCGCCGCCACTACCGCGCAGAACAAAACCGCGAAGGTTTTCTTTATGGAAAAGGTGAAGCCCTCCGCCGACTGCGAAACGGACTCGAAGCCGACGAACGCCCACGGCGCAAGCACGACGATTCCGAAGACCGCCGCGAACGAATTGCCGCTGTCGGGCGGGAAGGCGGGCTCAATCGCAAAAATATCGACGCCGCTCGAAACGACCGCGCCGATACCGATAAGCACGCCGCCAAATAAAATTATCGCCGCAACAGTCTGCACCCAAGCAGCCAACTTGCCGCCGTGCATGCAAACCGCTCCGAAAAGCCACAACGCGCTCAAACTCAACAGAGCCTCGCCCAGCCAAATGTCGAAGCCCGCTATCGTGTAGTGGAAGCCGACTTGAAACGTATCGCCCAAAAAATTTCGGAAGATAATCGGCAAGGCGGTCGCGTTCGCCCAAGTGATTGCTATGTAAACCAAAATCAAAAACCACGAACTCAGGAAGCCGTGGTCGTAGCCCAGAACTTTTTTCGCGTAGGAATAAGTGCCGCCGGCGTCGGGGTAGCGATTCATCATGAAGTGGTAGTTGTAGCCGATAATCAGCATGATGATTCCGCCGACAGCCATACCGAGCGCGGTGCCCAAAGGTCCTGCTATCGGCAGGAAGGTCGTGCCCGGCATGACGAACGCTCCCCAGCCGACTGCGCAACCGAATGACAATGCCCATACGTTCAGCGGCGATAAATAGGGTTTAAGTTTCGTATTGTCCATATAAAGGGCATCGCTCTCCTCCGAAAAGATTTGCTTGTGATTATACACTAAAGCAGGGCAAAGTAAAGTTACGCCTTCCTTGACGCGCCGAAAAGTTTTCGTTATCCTGTGACAAAGGAGGCGATTGAGATGCCCGCTTACGACTTCCGCGAAAAGCACTACGAAATAATCAACGGCGAGAAATTTCTTTACCCCGCCGAAAATTTCAAGCACAATTTGATTAACAACAGCCTGCTGATGTTGTTTGCTTCCTACGTCAAAGAAAATCGTTCGGGATTCGTATTCATGCACTTATACACTTACTTGCCCGACGGCAACTTGGTTTTCCCTGATATTCTTTTTATCGACAAGGCTCAAGAAAAACTCGTTATCGAAAATGAAGACGAACCGTTTCGCGGCGTGCCCGATATGGTTGCGGAAATTTTTTCCCGTTCGACGATGAAACGCGATGTCAGCGTCAAGAAAGACGTTTACGAGCGCAACGGCGTCAAGGAATATTGGATGATTGACCCTTGGAGCGAAAACATTCAAGTTTATCTTTTGCGCGACGGAAAATATTTTCTCGATGAAGTCTACAGCAACTACAGCGACAAAGAATTGTCCGCGCTCACCGAAGAGGAGCGGGCTGAAGTCAAAATGGAAATTCCCGTGGCTGTCTTGGACGGCTTCAAGGTTAAGATACGAAACATTTTCGGCTGGTACTTTGAGTAGAATATTTCCTCTGCAGAAAAATTTTTGCCGCTTTGAAAGCAGCGGAACAGCGGTCGCGCCTCAACGTTCCAACGATTTAAGCTAACCGCCCGCGTTCATACGAAATGCCTGCGCATTTCTAGATTCGTAAAATTTTTTTTGGGAGATGAACTAATATGAACGAACGAACAGAGAACATCCGTTACTGCGCCTTGCTCGGAGTGCACACCATGATGCTTTGTCCCGCCATTAATTTCGCCGCGCCCTATCTGTCCGCCGCGCAGGTCTCTACCAAAAGCATTGGCATTCTTGTCGCCGTGAGCTGTCTGCTGGCTGTCGTCTTCCAACAGATTTTCGGGCGCATGGTAGACAGAAACCTCGTCGACGGGAAAAAGCTTTTGCTCTTCATGACGGCGATTCTGACGGTGGCGGCGTTCTCGTTGGTCTTCGCCGACGGCGGCGGGCTAAAGGCGATAATCTTCGGCGGGCTCTACTGCCTTACGCTGATTATGATGCCGATTCTGTATTCGTTCAGCTTCTTTTACGAAAACAAAGGCGTGTCGGTCAATTACGGCGTGGCGCGCGGTTGCGGCTCGATGAGTTACGCGGCGTGCTCGGTGATTCTCGGCTTCCTCGTTGCGGAGTTGGGTACAGGCGTCGTCCCCGTGACTTACGGACTTTTGGGCGCGGCACTCTTCGCGATTTTGCTGTCGATGCCGACACTCAAGGGCACCGCGACAAAATCAGCCGCACCGACTCAAAACCGCTCGCTTCAGCTAAGCAAGTTCCCCGCGTTCCGTTTGATGCTTGTCGGCTTGAGCCTGGTTATGCTCTTCCACAACATGCTTATGACGTATTTCATTTACGCGATAGAACACGTGGGCGGCGACAGCTCCAACCTCGGCATAGCCTTGGGGCTCGCGGCGGCTCTGGAAATCCCGATACTGTTCCTCTACACGCGAATCAAAGGCAACACGCCCTCGAAATATTTTTTGACGGCGTCGGGCATATTCTTCTTCGCGAAGGCGGCGTTATTCGTCGTGGCGCAGTCGGTCACGATGATTTATCTGATTCAGTGCCTGCAGATTGTGTCTTACGGCTTGATGGCGGCGGCGCGCGTTTACTACGTCGATGAGACTGTCGGCAAGAAATACGAGACGACGGGGCAAGCTTACATGTCGGCGACCGAGACGATTGGCATAGTCTTGGGCAGCATAATCGGCGGCTTCCTTATGCAAGGCTTTGGCGTCGGCGCGTTGCTGTGGGGCGGAGCGGTTGCCAGCTTCGTCGGCATGGTTTGCATGATTAAATCAATGCGCGATTCGTAAGGCTTAATGCGCAAATAAAAATCCCTCGTGCAATTCGCGGGGGATTTTTTTTATGTCAATGATACGTTGCAAGGAATGAGGGCGCGCAAGGACGCGCGCCCGCCGCGACCTTTTCGCGTGATGCGAAAAACAGCGGCACGAGCGGCTTCGGGTGGCACGGGCGTTTCGTCCACGATTGGTATCCGCTCCGCGCGTAGCGGCGAGTTTCTTTGCTACTTTCTTTCCTCGTTGAAAGAAAGTAGTTAATCAACTTAAAAGTTATTGACAAGCCGAATTAGTGTCCTGATTTCTTAAACCGTCCGCCGACAATGTCGTTGACGGGATAAATCGGCAACGTGACGTTGCATCCAGATAACGCGATTCGTTACTCGTAACTTCAGCAAGTCGCCGCGCTTCAGTGTCCCGACTTCTTGAACCGCCCGCCGACAATGTCGTTGACGGGATAAATCGGCAACGTGACGTTGCATCCAGATAACGCGATTCGTTACTCGTAACTTCGGCAAGTCGCCGCGCTTCAGTGCCCTGATTTCTTAAACCGCCCGCCCACGATGTCGTTGACGGGATAAATCGTAATGAAGGCGCGCTCGTCCATGCCGTGAACGATTTGCTTAAGCTTGTCGACCTCCAGGCGTGTGACGACGCAATAAAGAATTTCTTTGCTTTGATGGGTGTAGCCGCCCTCGCCGTGCAAAAGCGTCACGCCGCGCCCAAGTTTGGCGTTGAGTTCGTCGGTCAGCTCGTAGGGGACGTTCGACACAATCATGACGGCGTACATTTCGTCCAAGCCCTTGATAACCACGTCAATCATCTTGGAAATGACGAAGTAGGCGAAGAGCGAATACATTGCCTTGTCCCAGCCGAACAGCAAGCCCGCGCCGCTAAGGATGAACAGATTTATGAACATGACGACTTCGCCGACAGACCAGATGGTTTTCTTGTCGACGATAATCGCAACGATTTCAGTGCCGTCAAGTGAGCCGCCCGCCCGCATAATCAGACCGACGCCCAAGCCGTCAATAATCCCGCCGAAAATCGCAGCAAGGAACGGGTCATTGGTCACCTTCGGGTATTCGCCAACGACTTCAGACCAGATGCTTAAGAAAATTATCGCGATAACCGTTGCGACGACAAAATCCTTGCCGATTTGCTTATAAGCCAGCCACAGGAACGGAATATTGAACGCGACAAGGAATGTGCCCAGCGGCAAGCCCGTCACGTATTGCGCCATAATCGACAGGCCGACAACGCCGCCGTCAATGACTTCATTGGGGATGAGGAACAGCTCCAAGCCCAGTGCCGCTATCACCGCGCCTATGCAAAGCTGAATGTAATTCTTGACGTAAGCGGAAAAACTTTTTCGCTGAATTTTCTTATCAGCCACTTGAATCACCTCGTTTGTCATTATAGGGGATTAGTCAACCTTGCGCAACGAAATTTCTTGCCAACGCAGGATTTTTAAGCGGCGCGGCAAATAACGTTGTCACAACTTAAGCGAGGAGGAGATGGGATGCTTAAATCTTACGACGTGAATGAATTGCGTGCGGGCATGTTGGTCGGGCGGGCAGTCAAAGACTTGAGCGGCAAAGTCCTTGTCAAGGAAGGCGTCAAACTCACAAGCGAACTGCTTGACGCTCTGCACGGCAAAAATATTTTTTCGGTCTATATCGACGTGACGCCCGAAGACTACAAGCCGACTGCCGCCAACGAAGAACATTTGCTCGACATGGACTATCTGAATTGCTACAACAACTGCTTCAACGCCACGCAAAATCTTTACTACGGCTTCGCCAACACCGGCAAGCTCGATAAAAACGGATTGGCTGAACTCCTTCGCCCCGACAACATAACCGAACTTTGCGGCGACGGCGCGAAGGCTGTCACTCAAATTCACAACATGAAACGCCCCGGCGACTACGTCATCCACCACGCGCTGAACGTCGGGATTTTGAGCGGAATTATGGCGCAATGGATTGGCTATCGTCACGCGCAAGTCGGCGAATTGCTTATGGCGGGGCTCCTCAGCGAAGTCGGCAAGATGAAAGTTCCCAAGGCGATTCTCAACAAGACGGGCAAGCTTGACCCCGAAGAGTTCGCCGAAGTCCAAAAGCACGTCGTCTACGGCTACGCCATGCTGAAAGATTCGCCGTTGCAGAACTTGAAGCCCGTATTGCTCGGCGTCCTGCACCACCACGAACGCTGCGACGGCTCCGGCTATCCCTCCAAGCTCAAGGGCGAAAAAATCAGCGACTTCGGCAAAATTATCGCTATCCTCGACATTTACGACGCTATGGCGACCAATCGCTCCTACGCCAAGCGCAATTCGCCTTTCGACATAATCAAAGTCCTTTACGGCGACGTGCTCGCCGGCAAGCTCGATACTCGTTTCGGGATAACCTTCATGAAAAAACTTTTGCAGTCGATTAACGGCAGCTGGGTAGGCTTAAGCGACGGGCAACGCGCCAAAATCGTTTACCTGGACGATTCGCGGGTTACGTCCCTGCCCGTCGTGCAGACCACCAAGGACGAATTCATTGACCTCAATCGCCGTTCTGATTTGAAAGTCGATGCCCTGCTCACCGCGCAAGAGGCAAGTTAATCGAACGTGAACAGCTTAAATCCTTCGGCCAAGCGTCGGAGGATTTTTTTTGACACGCGCGGGAAATTTTTATAGAATCTGCGCGGAGATGATTCAATGGAAAAATTCAATCCGACTTACAGCTTGACCGAATTCAAAAGCTCTGATTTCAAAGTCACGAAAACGGCTCAAAGAAACGCTGAAGATTTGGGCTTTGAAATGAAAGATATTCGCGAAGTGGTATCGTCAATGGAGCTGAAACATTTTTACAAATCAATGACAGCATACGCGAATCACAAAATCTGGCAGGACGTTTATCATGTTCCGTGGGACGATATGATTCTGTACGTGAAATTTACTCAAGATGTGCTGTCAGAATTTACTTTGCTGTCGTTCAAGGAAAAGTAGGAGTGATTGAAATGGAAGAAACGCGAATCCACCCCGAAACGGGCGAAATTCTTTATCGCGATGTCAGACCGAATGAATTCAAGTACAAGGGCGAATCAATTACGTTGGACATGCCGGGCTGGTATCAACTCAACGGGGACGACGCTATTTTTTCGCAAGAAGATATGGCTGTTCATGACAAGGCGTTGAGAATTTTGAAAGAGCGCGTCAAGGCAAGAGAAAATAATTTTGAACTCGGACACGCCGCATTGGCGTAAACAAAAAAGCCTCGGCAACAGTCGGGGCGATTTTTTTATTGCAGACTCGGAGGGACATTCCTTGCTTAAGAAAAAGTTCAAAGTCGTGTCGACGTTCCAACCGACGGGCGACCAACCGCAAGCGATAGAATCATTGGCGGAAGGCATCGACGGCGGCTTGAAGTCTCAAGTCCTGCTCGGCGCGACGGGCACGGGCAAAACTTTCACAATCGCCAAGGTTATCGAACGCGTGCAACTGCCAACGCTCGTCATAGCGCACAACAAAACTTTAGCCGCGCAGCTCGCCGCCGAATTCAAAAGCTTTTTCCCCGATAATTACGTCGGCTACTTCGTCAGCTACTACGACTACTATCAGCCCGAAGCCTATATTGCCGCCACCGACACCTATATCGAAAAGGACGCCGCCATCAACGATGAGATTGACCAGATGCGCCACTCGGCGACGTGCAGTCTTTTTGAGCGGAACGACGTGATTATCGTGGCAAGCGTCTCGTGCATTTACGGCTTGGGCTCGCCCGAAAATTATTCCAAAATGCTTTTGCACGTCAAGGTCGGGAGGATTATTCCGCGCGAAAAAATTTTGCGGCGGCTGATTGACATTCGCTACAGCCGCAACGACGTTATCATTGAGCGCGGCAACTTTCGCGTGCGCGGCGACGTTATCGAGGTGACGCCGGCGGGCTACAACGGGCGGGCTTTGAGGATTGAACTTTTCGGCGACGAGGTCGATAAAATTTCCGAGTTCGAGATTTTGACGGGCAAGGTTATCGGACGCCGCGACGAAGTTTTTATTTTCCCCGCCTCCCATTACGTGACGGACGTTGACGACTTGGCGCGCGCCGAGAAAAATATTCGCGACGAGTTGGCCGCGCAGGTTGAAAAGTTCACAGCGGCAGGCAAGTTGATTGAAGCGCAGAGGATTGAGCAACGGACGCACTTCGATTTGGAAATGATTCACGAAATGGGCTTTTGTTCGGGCATAGAAAATTATTCGCGGCACTTGACGGGCAGAGCGGCGGGCGAGCCGCCCTTCACGCTGATAGACTACTTCCCAGAAAAATTTTTGACGGTCGTGGACGAATCGCATGTGACGTTGCCGCAACTGCGGGCGATGTACGCGGGCGACCAATCGCGGAAATCTTCGCTGATAGAAAACGGCTTTCGCCTGCCGAGCGCGCGGGACAATCGCCCGTTGACGTTCGACGAGTTCAACGAAAAAATTTCGCAGATAATTTGCGTGAGCGCGACGCCCGCCGAATACGAGCTGAGCGAATCGCAAAACACCGTCGAACAAATCATCAGACCGACGGGCTTGCTTGACCCGCTTGTCGAGGTGCGCCCGATTGAAAATCAAATCGACGACTTGATAGCGGAAATAAACTTGCGCGCGGCGGCGAACGAACGGGTTTTGGTCACGACGCTGACAAAAAAATTCGCCGAGGAGCTGACAGACTACCTGGCGGGCGTGAAAATTCGGGTGAAGTATTTGCATTCGGACGTCGTGACGTTGGAGCGGGCGGAAATCATTCACGACTTGCGGGCGGGCGTGTTCGACGTGCTTGTCGGCATAAATTTGTTGCGCGAGGGCTTGGACATGCCGGAAGTGTCGTTGATAGCAATACTTGACGCTGACAAGGAAGGCTTCCTGCGCTCTGACACGTCATTGATTCAGACGATAGGGCGGGCGGCGCGCAACGTTCACGGTAAAGTGATTTTGTACGCCGACAAAGTGACGGACTCAATGCGGCGGGCGATGGACGAGACTGCGCGGCGTCGAGCGATTCAAGAGGAATATAACGCGCGCTTCCACGTGACGCCCAAGACGATTGAAAAGCCGATAGCTCCGCTGATTGAATTGCCGCTGAAAAAATCGGGCAAGCGTCCGAAGTCGGCGAGCGAGCTGATTAAAAAGTTGTCACCCGCGCAGAAAAAAAATCTGGTCAAAAGCTTGACGGCGGAAATGCGCGAGGCGTCGAAGGCTTTGGAGTTCGAGCGAGCAGCGGAGCTTCGCGATGTAATTTTAAAGCTCGAAGAGCACCTTTAAAAACTAAAAGCCCCGACGAAGTGTCGAGGCTGATTTTTTTGTCGTCAAGTCATTTTATCGACTTAAGCTCATAGTGGAAACCGAATTCGTCTGCCAGCTGTTCCTTCGTGAGTCCTTCCGTGATGCTCTGCAACTGTTTTGAGATTCGCGCTGTTTTGCCGGGGTTGGAAACCAAATCATTATGCGAAAATTCATGCCGGAAGTAAATATAAGCGTTGGTCGACGAATTTTGTTGGAACATGTTTTCGGAAAATGCGATGCCGTTCTTTTCGAGAAAATCTTTCAGTATAGGCTTAACTCTTGTGTGGTCAAAAGTATAAATACCGATAAACGGCAATTTTTTTGCAAACGAAGATTTCAATAGTAGCGATTGCATCAACGCGTAATGTCCAATGCCCTTGAACAAAACCTTCCAATTATACAGCTCCTTGTTGATGTAAATGTATCCTTTGCAATATCCGTATGCCAATATGTTTTCGCATTCATTGATTTTGCTGTGCGTATCGGCAATAGCATCTTTGTATACGAAATCGTCAAAATCCATTCGCGACTGTATGACAAAATCGTAGTTATCATAAGCATCGTTAACCAACTTGGGAATATCGTTTTGTCGTATAAAAGTAAGCGGCAACGTAGTGGATTCTTTAAGGGTCGAGAAAATGAACTCGTATTTCTTGTCAGCCAAGAACTTGTGGTTAACAAGAAAAACCAGCTCAAAATTTTTGTTCGTCTGATTTTCCAGCGACGGCAAGGCATTGTTTTGCGCAAATATCAGCTGTTTCGCCAAAAAATTTGTATCGTAAATGTCATACGGATATTTTGGATCACGGAATGTAAAAAACCGCATGAAGATAAAGTGCTTAATCTTTTTGTCCTCTACGGGCATTCTTTTTACCTCCCTAAAGAAATTTGAAACTGTCCGCCCTGACCACGTGGAATGAACTCACGCGCACAGACGAAGCAAAAAAACTAGCGGCAGTATATTTGCGCGAAGAAATGTTGTCAAGTGTGCGGCTCGAAAAGAATCGGGTGGCTGAAAAAATTTTTTTGTACAAAACGGACAAGCTGTGGTATTATTGCGCGGAAAAAACTTTCACGTTCACGGGAGGCAAAATGGCAAGAAATAATTTTTTGGGCAAGAAATATCTTTACGAAGTCCTGCCGATGTTGAAGTGGGTGGCCGAGCAAGTTCCCGGCGGATTCTTCGTCTATTCCGCGCACGAGCCTTTCGATATTTTCTACGTGAACAGCGAGGTTTTAACTATCTACGGTTGCAAAAATCTTGACGAGTTCAGAGAGCTGACGGGCTACACTTTTCGCGGCATGGTGTATCCCGACGACTTCGCCGCCATTCAAGAATCAATCGAAGAGCAGATAGCCGACCCCGAAAACGACCGCCTTGACCACGTCGAATATCGAATCACGCGCAAAGACGGAGAAATTCGCTGGATTGACGACTACGGGCACTTCGCGACCTTCCCCGAACACGGCGACGCTTTTTACGTCTTTATCAGCGACATTACCGAACGGCGACTGATTCAGGAGGAAAAGTTGCGCATGGAAATGGAATTGCACAAGGAAAAGCAGGCAAGCGAAATCAAAGCGGCGTTTCTGTTCAACATCTCGCACGACATCTTGACGCCGCTCAATTCAATCATGGGCTTCACCGACTTGGCGCGCCGCCACCTCAACGAGCCCGAACTTTTGAAAACGTATCTTGAAAAAGTCGACGAAAGCAGCCGCCAAATGCTCGCGCTGGTCAACGATTTGCTTGACATGAGCAAGATAACTTACGGCAAGCCGCAACTTAGGAACGAAGTTTGCGACTTGGAAGAACAGGTGCTGATTGTCCTGCACGCGTTCAAGAAAAAGGCGGAGGCCAAAAATATTTCTCTGGAAAGCGTCATCAATCTGCCGCGCGAGATGGTTTACACCGACGACGTCAACTTCCGCAAAATCCTTTCCGTGCTGATTGACAACGCGATAAAATTCACGCCGGCGGGCGGTCACGTCAAAGTCACGGCGCGCAAGAAAAAAGTTTCCGATTCGGGCTACATTCGTTGCGAATTCATTGTTGCAGACGACGGCGTCGGCATCAGCGAAAATTTCATGGAGCGCATGTATGAAAGCTTCGAGCGCGAAGAGACTTCGACGAAGACGGGGCATATCAGCACGGGCTTGGGGCTTGCCATAACCAAAAAGCTTCTTGACGCAATGGGCGGCACAATCACGGCGACCAGCCAAAAAGGAGCGGGCTCAACGTTTACCGTCGGCTTGCCGTTCAAATTCGTGCGCGACGAAAAGGAGGAGCCTGTTCCCGTCGAGAACATCACCGTCGACGACAACTGTAGCCACAGAATTCTTTTGGTTGACGACATCGAACTCAATCGGCTGTTGGCGGAAACGATTCTGGAAGAGTCGGGCTTTTCGGTTGAGACGGTTGCGGACGGTTGCGACGCCGTGGAGGCCTTCGCCAAACACCCGCCCGGCTACTACGACCTTGTGCTTATGGACATTCAAATGCCCGTAATGAACGGCTACGAGGCGACGCGCGCCATTCGCTCGCTGGACAGACCCGACGCCAAGGCTTTGCCGATTATCGCGCTAAGTGCCAACAGCCGCGACGAGGATAAGCGCATGAGTATGGAAAGCGGCATGAATTATCACATTGCCAAACCATTTGACGTGGTGCAACTTATCGCCGCCGTCAACAAATATATCGCCGCAAGGAAAGACTTGTAAAGGAGTGAGCAACTGTAGTTTAAAATGTGTAAAAAAGTCTAGTCAGGTAGACAAATGTGCAGCTTAAAGCTGAAAGCTCATAAACCAAAATAGCCGTTGAGCCAGTTTGCCGCTTTAAGGCAGTCTAGCGTCGGGAAGCCAGTGCAGGTTGAAACAGTCCTGATAACTAAAAGGTAGAACTCCGAGGGTGACATGCGGACGTGGCACTTAAGCCGGAGGGCTTTATACTCATCAAATATTACGAAAGGAGAAAGCTACAGATGAATCAACAGATTGTCACCTGAAAGACGCTGTTGATATGTACCGGTGGCTGGCCGGGAATTTACGACTGTGGAGTGTTAAACAAAAGTCGGTAGCTAAGGCAAAGACGGACACGTAGAAGCAGTAAGACAGAATCGCGAGGTCTGTCCGAATCATCTTGACATGGACACAAAGGACGCTTGTCTATAAGTGTCTATGTTTTAAGTAGCAGA
>CAMJMR010000009.1 GCA_946407095.1 uncultured Selenomonadales bacterium
TCAAAATCTGCCGTAGGCAACTACGTGCCGGTTCGAGTCCGGCCTTCGGCACCAAAACCGAAAAACTTTTTTCCTAAATAGAAAATCCCCTCGTGAAAGCGGGGGGATTTTCGTTTACAGATTTAAATTTCGAGTGAAGCGTTGCCCGACGGCAAGCTTGAGACGCTCGGCCGCACCGCTCGGCAATTCAAGCGCACCCCATGCTCCGAAGCAAGCACTCACGCCCAACCACGGCGTCAAGTCGCGCACGATTTTCTTTATGCAAAAATTTTCGTCCAGATAAACCACGTCAATCGCGAAGCGCATGAACAACATATGCACGCTGTTGCACGGCGCAAGCAACAAGCCTTTGCCCTCCTCAAGCCGACGACGAAACATCAGCCCGCGCAGGCGTCCGAAAAAATTATCGGCAAGCTCAACCTCAAGCGTCGCGCCGTTAATGAAAAATTTCTCCATGCCGCTCATCTCGTGAACCTTGCCAAGGCCAAAAGCGCAAGCCCAATCGCCAACAGCACGAACAGAATCGGCAACGCAACGAAGAACATCAGCGCGCCGAATGCAATTCCGATTAAGACCATCGCGATTTGCGCAAGGCGGCTGCCGTTAAGCAGGGCGCGAACGAACGAGCTCAGAGCGCGCGTGAAAATATTCGAGCCGCCGAAGCTGACGTAAGTGCCGCGCGTGCTGTAGTCGTAATTGCGCCGTTGACTGCGGAAAGTTTCATCGTTGCGCGCACCTGCCGAGCCCGTCGATTCGGCAGAGCCCGCATCAATCGTCACGCCGTTGAAGAAAGTTTTTTCCGTGCGCGTCATTTCGCGGACGTTGCCCTCCGTGTTTTCGTAGCCGCAAAACGTGCACCGCAACGAATTGCCAAGCTCCTTGCCGCACCGCCGACACTGCATTTTAATCACGCTCCCAAGAATTTTTTTATGCCCTCCGCCAAGGGGACTTTCGGCGTCCAGCCCGGCAAAAGTTTGTACGAACTCCACTGCACCATAATTTCACGCGCCCTGTACGGCCGCCCGCCCCATTCGATTGAAAGTTTCTTGCCCGCCACGCTCTCGAAGATTTTCACGACTTCGCGCAAGGGGATTGGTTTCGTCGACGACACGCCGTAAGTTCCGCAATAATCGTACTTGCACGCCGCCAACAATTTCCCCGCCAAAACGAACGCCTCAATCACGTCGTCGATATAAACAATGTCAATCAGCTGTCCGCCCGGCGACATCTTCAACGTCTCGCCCGTCTCCGAAATTTTTTTCAGCAAGTCCAAAAATTTTTGCCGCTTTTCGTCCGAGCCGTAAGTATCGAACAAATGTAACGCAATGCATTTCAAATTGCGAACTTCAGCGTAGTATTTGATAATTCCCTCGAAGCATTCTTTCGTTGCCGCGTAAAGATTGACGGGGCTATAGTCGGCGTCGTCGAAGTGTTGCGCAAAGGTGCCGACGTTGACGAAGTTGTAAACGTTGTTGGCAACCATCGCGTCCAAAAGCTCCGTGCCGAAAGTGATATTGCTTTGAATCAGGTCTTGAATGTCCTCGAAGCGGTGAACGTTCATAAAATTCGTCGCCAAGTGATAGACGACGTCGGGGCGGTGGTCTTCGACGCAAAGGTCGGTTATTATGTCAAGGACGGTGTTGTCTTTGTCGTAGACGTGAAATTGAACGTGCGGCGAAGATTTTCGCTCAGCTCGTCGATTTTGGAAGTCGGGCGAACAATCGCGTAAACCTCGTGCCCGTCATTGACAAGCCGCTCGCCCAAGTAATGACCGATAAAGCCCGTGATGCCCGTCATTAAAATTTTCATATCAACGCCTCCTCAGAAGGGCGAATCGAATTCGGCAAGCGGCGGGTGATTTTGGTCGCGGGTAGAAAGAATCGGCGAATCGCATTGCCAATCGATGTTGCACGAGCTCCACAGAATGCCTTTGTCGTTTTCGGGCGAATAAACGCTCGTGACTTTATAAAACATGGTCGCCCGTTCGCTCAACGTCAAGAAGCCGTGCGCCAGACCTTTCGGGATGTAAAGTATGTTGGCTTTCGCGGCAGTCAGCTCAAAGGCGCAGTGTTTGCCGAACGTCGCGGAATCCTTGCGCAAGTCGACGAGAACGTCTTTAACCGCGCCCTCCATACAGAGAACAAGCTTGACGTGGTCGGCGGGCGGCGTCTGAAAGTGCATGCCACGCAGAACATTTTTTATCGACGTGGAATAATATTCCTCTTTAAAGTCCGTAACTAATCCCAGTTCCGCGAAGGCGTCGGCGTGGAAAGTTTTCACGAACGAGCCGCGACTGTCTCCGCGAACAATCGGCTGTAACTCAAAGCAACCCTCAAACGGCGTCGAGATTTTTTCAAAAAGTTTCACATTGTCTCCTCCTCAAAAGGGCGAATCGAATTCGGCAAGCGGCGGCAGAGTCGTGTCCTTGTCGGAAAGAATCGGCGAATCGCATTGCCAATCGATGCCGCACGAGCTCCACAGAATGCCTTTGTCGTTTTCGGGCGAATAAACCGTGGTCGTTTTGCAAACTATAATCGCCCGTTCGCTCAACGTCAAAAAGCCGTGCGCAAAGCCTTTTGGCAGATACATCAAATTCCCCTTGCTGCCTTCCAAAATGCAAGTCGCGTGCTTGCCGAAGGTCGCAGAGTTTTTTCGCAAGTCAACGGCAACATCCACAACCTTGCCTTCGGGGCAGTAAACAAGCTTTTCGTGGTCGTCGGGCGGCATTTGAAAATGAAGTCCGCGCAGAACATTTTTTATCGACGTGGAATAATATTCTTCCTTGAAGTCCGCCGCGAGTCCAAGCTCCGCGAAGGCGTCGGCGTGGAAAGTTTTCACGAACGAACCGCGTCTGTCGTCGCGAACAATCGGCAAAAGCTCAAAGCAGCCTTCAAGCGGCGTCGAAATTTTTTCAAACAGATTAGCCATAGTCAGTCCTCCAAAAAAGTTTCAAGTTGTCGTTCCATGCAAGCCGTCAAGTCTCCGCCCGCCCGATAAATTTTCGTCCAGTCGGCGACCATTTCAATCGCCGTTGCAATGTTCCAGCGCGGTGACCAATCGAAGACGGCTTTTATCTTTGAGCAGTCCAGCTTGAGGAAATTCGCTTCGCGCGGCAAGTCGGTTGCCAATGCCTCCCAAGTCAAGCCTTCGCCCCAACAAGCGCAGAAAGTTTTCACAAGCTCGCCCGTCGTCACGCAATCGCTTTCGTTCGGCCCGACGTTGTAGCTGTCGGCAAAAGTTTTGTCGGCGTATTGAGCCTCGGCAATCATCATGTAGGCAAGCAGCGGCTCCAAGACGTGCTGATAAGGTCGAATGGAATTCGGGTTGCGGACTTTAATTGTCTCTTCGGCAAGCGCGGCGCGCACGCAGTCGGGAATGATTCTGAACGCCGCGAAGTCTCCGCCGCCAATGACATTGCCTGCCCGCGCCGTCGAAATCGCCGCTTGAATCTTATCGAAACTCCGCCGATAGCAAGCCGTCACGAGTTCGGAACAACTTTTGCTGTTCGAGTAGGGGTCAATGCCGTCGAGCGCGTCGGTTTCGCGGTAGCCCCAAGCCCATTCGTTATTGTGATAGACTTTGTCGGTCGTGACGTTCAGGAAGGATTTGACGGTCGAGCTTTGCCGCACGCACTCCAAAATGTTCACGGTGCCCATGACGTTGGTTGCGTAAGTGTCGGCGGGATTTTTGTAGCCCTCCAAGACGAGCGGCTGGGCAGCCATGTGGAAAACTATTTCAGGTTGAGCGGCGTCGAAAGTTTCCTTCAGCCTGTCGAAGTCGCGCACGTCGCCGATAACCGAATGAATTTTTTTGTCCAATTCAAGCAACTCAAAGAGACTCGGCGAAGTGGGCGGCTCAAGCGCGTAACCCGTGACCTGCGCGCCGAAGTGATTCAATACGACTACAAGCCACGCGCCCTTGAAGCCCGTGTGTCCCGTCACGAAAATTTTTTTGCCGTGCCAAAAATTTTTATTTGTCATAACTCAATCCCCACGATTCGGTCTTGTTTCGGTTGCAATGTGACGATTGATAGCAATTCCGGCAATGGGGAGGCATGTTTGCGGCGTCGTTGACCGTGGTGCGGAACGCCTGAAATTTTTCGCCGTTTCACATTTCCGCGAAAGTCGCGTACTCATAGAAGCGGAAAAATTTTTCGGACGTGGACATGCACGGGCGAAGTAACTGTCAAAGCCCAAAAACAAATCGCGCCGGCCGACGAAGCAATCTTTATGCGGCTTATCGCCGGCGGGGTCTTCGCCCGGCAAATGCGGCAACTTTATCAGGATGCCCGGCTCATCGCCAATTTCAACCGTCTTTTGAAAAACTTCAGCAAGGGATTCTGTTATCCCTCGGCCGGTACCTGATAATTTTGTTGAAGTTATCGCCGCGTCGAATGCGATTGTTGGTATCTGCGCGGGCATCGTCTAGGCTTACGGCACTTATGTCGACGTGACGATTAAAAATTTCGTTCTTAAGTTCGCCGAGTTTCATGCCGTTTGTGCAGAAATATTTTCGCACGGAGAATGCGTCAAGCTGTCTTAGAATTTCGGCAAATTGCGGGCGGCGCGGCGCGGATTTTAAAATCGTCCTGCGCGCGTCGACCTCTTTCAGATTGAGTTCGGAATTTTGTTTCTGTTCCTTCGTGAGCGGAAATCTGTCGAATAAAAATTTAGTTTTGGCACGTAAAATATTTGTCATAACTCAACCTCCGCAACAATTTGGCAATCGAAAATTGTTGCGGCATGAGCCCTTGCGTTAATTTATCCCGATAAGCATTCCCCCTTTGCCGAAAATCTTTCAAAGCATGTATCGGCAATCGACAATTTTTTTGTTGCCGATCGGGGGGATTGTTTTGAACTCTTCCCAAGCCGTCACGATAGCGATAACGTCAGCCGCATCGTAAACGGCTTTGGCAGAGTCAAAAATTTTTATCGGCAAGTCGGGGTAGTGTTGTTTGAATTCGTCATTGGCGGCGGGGTCGTAAACAACGACGTTTTGGTAACCCGCGCCGAAAATTTCGCGAATGATTCGGGCGGCGGGCGTATCGCGAACGTCATCACTCAACGGCTTGAAACTCAAGCCCAAAATCCCGACGACAGTCGATTTGTCCAAACCGTCAACGATGCGGCGGGCAATCGTCTTCGGGCGGGCGTCGTTCGTCGCTATGACGTTCTTCAAAATCGGCGGCTCGAAGCCTTTGACTTTGCTCTGCGCCAAAAGTGCGTTCGTGTCTTTCGGGAGGCAGTAACCGCCGTAGCCGCAACCGGGATAAACGTAAGAGGTCATGCCACAGCGATTATTTAATCCCCCCCCCCACGGCGATATTCCAACGCTTGTCCATGTGAAGAATTCTGAACGCCTCGGCAACGTCAATGCCGCCGATTGTGTCGGCAACCTGCGCCATCTCGTTTGAGTAGCTTATCAGCGTGGCAAGCAGGGTGTTCGACAGGTATTTGATGAATTCGCCCGTCGAAGGCGTCACGCATTTAATCGGGGCATTCAGCGGAGTGTAAAGCGTCGTCAAAACTTCGCGGGCGCGTTCCTCGTCGGTGCCGATAACGATTCTGTCCGCGCCGATAAAGTCTTCCCAACAATGCCCCTCGCGGAGAAATTCGGGATTGTTGGCGACGGCAAAATTTTTCTCGCCGCATTTCGACTTGACGTGGGGAATAATTTTTTCGGCAGTCGTCGAGGGCGGTATCGTCGATTTGGTGACGAGCACGCGAAATTTATCGTCGGCGACCGCCTCAATCGTCGTGTCAATCGCCGCGAACAGGTACGTCAAATCTGCGCTGCCATCTTCGCCGTAGGGCGTGCCCACGCAATAAAAAATAACTTCGCTGTCGGAAACCGACGCCGCAACGTCGTCCGTCACGAAAAAATTTTTGTCCAGATGAGTTTTCAAAACTTCGTCCATATGCGGCTCAAGGAAAGGCAATTGTCCGCCGCGCAGAGTCTTTTTTCGAGCCGCGTCAACGTCGACGCCGTAAACCTTGTTGCCGATATGCGCCAAGCCCAGAGCCGTTGTCAATCCCACGAAGCCCAAGCCGAAAACCGTAACGTTCATGCCCGCGCCTCCTTAAGGAAGGTTAAAAATCTGCGAACTCCCTCGTCAACCAAAATTGTCGGGTTGTAATGCAAAAGCCTCCGCGCCTTATCAAGGACGGGACAACGGCGTTGAGGATTGTTCGTCAAATATTCTTTGTCGTCGCTCACGGCGTAGCGCACTTGCCCGCGATAGTTCAAAAGTTCCGCGCCCGCCGCCCGATAAATTTCCGCAAGCTCCGCGATTGAAATTTCGGGCTTGTCCATGCCGATGTTGAAGTAATCGTAACGACTGTGCAGGAGGATTTTCAGATAACCGGCGGCGGCGTCGGCAATGTGGCAGAAAGTTCGTTTCGGCGCGCCGTTCGACAGAATCACGATGTCCTTGCCCTCCAGGACGTTTTTGGCGAAGTCGGCAGGCACGCGCTTATCGTTTAGCTTCATGCCGGGGCCGTAGTTGTTGAACGGGCGCACGACACCGATTGGCATATCGTAAACTTGCGCGAAAACTTTGCAGAGGGTCTCGCCGAAACGCTTTGACTCGTCGTAGCAAGCACGCGGTCCCGTCGCGCTGACGTTGCCGTTGTAATATTCGTCGGTCGGCACATGTTCGGGCGGCGGGTCACCGTAAATTTCACTCGACGAAAAGAACAGCAAGCCCGCCAAGTTTTTGTCGCGATAAAAGTCCAAGAGGCGGCGCAAGCCCCAAATGTTGGCGTCAATGGTTTCAAGCGGGTGCAGGCGATAGAAAGTCGGCGAAGCTATCGACGCCATATGAATCACGAAATTAGCCTCGGCCGCCCCGTCAATCGCCGCAACGTCGTCACGAATCACGTCGAATTTTTCAAAGGCAAAGTGTTTGTCGCCCGTGAAGTTCGCTTGCCACGTGGGCGCGCCCAACATGAAATTATCCAGGCATATGATTTTCTTTAAGCCCAACTCTGCGCGGAAACGGCAGAAAAAATTCGTCAAGTAGTAGCCGATAAAACCCGCGCTACCCGTGAGCAGAATCGTGCCGCCCAAAAATTTTTGCCGCTCGGCGTCGGAAAGGCTCTTGTAAGTGTGTTGCAAGTCTCGTTCAATTTGCGGAATCATAAAGTCACCTCAATCCCAAATCTTCCAAGGCGCGCCGCTCTGCCAAAGTTCCTCAAGTCTGTTTTTGTCGCGGAGGGTGTCCATGCACTGCCAGAAGCCCTCGTGACGATAAGCCGCAACTTGCCCGTCGCGCGTCAAAGCTTTCATCGGTTCCTGTTCCAACGAAACATTGCCGACAAGATAATCGAAGACCGCCGCGTTCATTACCATGTAGCCCGCGTTAATCCAGCCGACGTCTTCCTTGCTTTTCTCGCGGAAGGCAAGCACATTGTCGCCGTCAAAGTCAATGTAGCCGAAACGACTTTCCGGCTTGACTGCGGTTATAGTGCAGATTTTTCCGTGCGCCTCGTGAAACATCAACAGCGCGTTGATGTTGACGTCAGAGACGCCGTCGCCGTAAGTGAGGAAAAAATTTTCACCGTCGACGTAGGGCTGAATTTTTTTTACGCGCGCGCCCGTCAGCGTGCCGTAGCCCGTGTCGACGACCGTAACCTTCCACGCCTCGGCAAAGTTGTTGTGGACGGTGATTCGGTTTTCGCCTTGAAAGTCAAACGTCACATCGCTGTTGTGGAGCGTGTAGTCCGCGAAAAATTTTTTTATGACGTGTTGCTTGTAGCCCGCGCAGATTATGAACTCGTTGTGTCCGAAATGCGCGTATTCCTTCATGATGTGCCAAAGAATCGGCTTTCCGCCGATTTCAATCATCGGCTTAGGGATAATCATAGATTCTTCGCTGATGCGCGTGCCGAAGCCGCCCGCCAAAATTACGACCTTCAAAGATTTTCACCTCGTTAAGAATTTTTAAGCTTTACGCCGGTTGAGGAAAAATTGCAGGACAACAATCATCACCGCGCCGATTATCGCGCCGGGGATAAGCCCGTCGAGCCCGCGCATGAACGACATAAAAATCGGCGTGCGCATGTGAGCGAACGTTTCGACCATCGAGCTTTGACCGATTGTCCCCGCCATAATCAGCACGAAGCAAATCGATTTCGGGAACTTCTTCAGGAAGGCGGCGAACGCCAACATGAACGCGGGGTGCCCGAAGAAAATTTCCTTCGAACGCGGGCGGGCGTAAAACATTTGCTCCAGCATGGCGCGAACTTTTATTTCAAAGCCCGAAACCGGCATCCCCGACGTGTGACCGCTCCTGGCTATCAAAACCACGAACGCGCCCATAACGACCAGCAACGCCAAAAACATTTTCACGCTGATTGATTTGTCCAGAAGCTCCTTTATCTGTTGAGTGGCAGGGACGTTCTTCCGCAGTTCGTCGACGACGTTAAACCTTTGCAGGAACGCCACGGCTACCAAGACCAGCGGCAGGATAAACGTCAACTTTATGCCGCGAAAGATTTCAAACTCCAAAAAGTACGACACGTCCGACAGCGCGCCCGACAAATACGCCGCGCCCGTCATTGCCGTCACGCCCGTGACCAAAAGCGCGAAGCCCGATATCCAAACCAACTGAGCCGTCGACAAATTTTCTTTGAGCCGCGCCGTCCGATTTTGCACGCGTACTTTGTATTGAATCACGCGCAACAAGTCCAGCTGCCAAATTATCGCCAAGGCGGGGAAAAGGTTTGCGCTAGCCAATGCCGCCAACAATCTGACTTTGCCGCCCGCGCCCATTAAAATCGGTATCGCCGCGCAGATTGCGATTATCGCGAACAGCCGCAGTTGAAGTTTCCGATTGCGATTGAGCCGCCGCGATATTAACGACAGGTAAAGCACGCCCGCCGCCGCCACGCCGACAATCACCAGCGCGCGCAGTATGACGTTCGGATAATAATTTTCAAAGGTGCCCGCCTTGCCGAAAGTGAAGCCGTCGCGTTCGAGGACTGCGCGGACTTCGCGAAAATATTTCATGTTCGTTTCGAGCAAAGTAGTTTCGGGTTCGGGCTTATCGTAAATGCGCAGGAGGTTGATTCGGATGTTGCGCTCTCTGTCGGTCGTAGACCAGCGATTGACGGCCGTCGACAGGGCAAGCTTAGGCTGTTCGTCCTTGGGTATGGCGTAGAGGCGCGCCACGCTGTCTTCGCCGATTTTTTGCACCAAGTAGTACATGCCCATTTGCGGATAGAATTGCAGTTGTGTGAAGTGCTCAATCACACCGAAAGTAATTTTGCGGCGCATCATGTTCATTGCGGTCAAGTCGAGGAAATTGGACGCGCCGAGGACTTCGGGGCCGTCGAAAACGATTTCGGAAATGGGATAGCCTTCAATCCTGCCGAAAAAAAATTGGACGTTCTCCGCCGTGCACTTTTGGAAATTCATCGGGCGGGCGAGAATCGTGAAGCCGAAGGCGCGAGCCTTATTCATTTCGTCGCGCGGCAGGCAAAGCGGCATTTTCATCAGCGCGCCGAATTGCGCCTTGACTTCGATGACTTCAATGCCGCCGACAGAAAAAATTTTGACGCGCTCCGAGCCGAGCCGCTGAATCAACGCCTCCTTGGTGTCGTAGTAGCTGTCGAGGTCGCCGCCGATAACGTAAACCCTGTTGGGCGCGATAAGTCCGAATTCAATCGTTTGACGCCAAAGGTCGTTGGACAAGGTGCCGCTCTGATAGTGCGCAAGAATTTCGCTGCCCGCCAACGTGAAGACTTTGCCGGTGCGCGCCAGCTTTTCCAGTGACGAATCGTAAATCGCAAGGGACGTAATGCCCGCCTCTTTGGTCAGCTTCAGCACGTCGTCAAGCTCAAGCCCTTCGCGTTCGGCAAGGTCGACGATGCTTTGATAGTCAACCGCCAAGTCGATTTGCTTGTTCTCGGACTCTACGAAGAAACGTTGCCCCGCGATAATCAGCGCGGCGAACAAGCCCACTCCGATTGCCGCCAGCAGTACCCGATTGTATGTAAATTTCTTCATATCAATTCCTTATCGCCTTCACGAAGGTTTCGCCGTCGCGCATTTCCACGGCTCTGAACTGCATGCCGAACGGCATTTTGACGTTCTCGGTCAAGTTGAAGTCGTGAAGGAACTTATCCAGGTTGACGCGGCGCAGAATGGCATTTTCGACGTTGATGTGATTCATTTGGAAGTAAAGGTCGCCGTCTCGCGCAACGATTTGCCCGCCGATTTCAACGTCGGCGTCGCGCCCGAAAATTTTAACTTTGCTCGATGCCTTAATGTCGTCGGCCGTCATAGTGACGTTCAGATTTTGCAAGCCCTTGCCGTCGACTTTCTGCACCAAAAAGCTCCGCAAGCTGTCTTCGGTTATGACGCCGCTCAATTCCAGACTGCCCGCCGATTTCAAGCAGCGGTTGGTATGTTCTTCGCGGCTGATGCCCTCGGTCGGCAAAAGCAGTTCCTTAATGTCAATGTGAATCGCAGAGCCGTCAAGTTCCGCCTGCTTCAGGTTGAGTTCGCCGATATTGGCGTCGGCGGCAGTGCAGTGGATTTTGTCGACGTAACCCAAGGCGATTTTGGCGGCGGGCAGGGCATCCAGCGTCAAGGTGACTTCCTGCGCGTGAGTTGCCTCGGTGACTTTGCCTTTGAGATAGTTCGTCAAAGCTTTGGGCACGGCGAATTGAACGAAGGCAACCGCCGCTATCAGCAGGACGACTACCACGGCTAAAATTTTTTTCATACTCGATACCTCTTAAATCTTGACGTTCGCCTTGGCGGCAAGGTAGGCGCGAATGAACGGGTCGATGTCGCCGTCCATAACCGCCTGAACGTTGCCGGTCTCTTCGCCCGTGCGCAAGTCCTTAACCAGCTTGTAGGGTTGGAAGACGTAAGAGCGAATTTGACTGCCCCATTCGATTTTTTTCAAGTCGCCTTCAAGCCCGGCGATTTCGGCTTCCTTTTTCTCAAGTTCAAGCTCGAAAAGTTTGGCGCGGAGCATTTTAAGGCAACGCTCGCGGTTTTGGATTTGCGAACGCTCATTCTGACATTGAACGACGATGCCCGTCGGGATATGCGTCATGCGGACGGCGGAGGACGTTTTGTTGATGTGCTGACCGCCCGCGCCGCTCGCTCGGTAGGTGTCGACGCGCACGTCCGCCATGTTTATATCGACTTCAACGGCGTCGTCGATTTCGGGCATGATGTCGCACGCGCTGAACGACGTATGACGCCGCGCATTTGAATCGAACGGCGAAATTCTCACCAGCCGATGAATGCCCTTTTCGGACTTCAGGTAGCCGTAAGCGTTGTGCCCCTTGATGAACAATGACGCCGACTTGACGCCCGCCTCGTCGCCGGGGAGGAGGTCGACGGTTTCAATCTCGAAGCCGTGACGTTCAGCCCAACGCGTGTACATGCGCAACAGCATTTGCGTCCAATCTTGCGCCTCGGTGCCGCCCGCGCCCGCGTGCAATGTCAAAATCGCGTTGTTGGCGTCGTAGGGCTCGCTTAGCATTATTTCAAGCCGCAAATTTTCCAAGCCGCTTTCAATCGCCGCTATCTCCGCCGAAATTTCCGCCTCTTGCGAAAGGTCGTCTTCTTCCAGCGCAAGTTCAAGCAGAATCTGCGCGTCGTCGAATTTCGCCGTCAAGCCCTTGTAGGTTTCGATGCCCGATTTGAGCCCGTTGAGTTCCTGGGTTATCTTCTGCGCGGCGTCGGGGTCGTCCCAAAAGTTGGGGGCGCCCATTTTGTATTCAAGCTCGGCGATTTTTTCTTCTTTGCGCGCGATGTCAAAGTGAATTCCCCATTTCGTTCAGCTTGTCGCGCAGAGCAACCAGCTCCGCCTTTCTGTCTTCCAGCATTGAATCACATCCTTTTAAGTTTTGTTTTCCAGCTTTATTTGAATGGCGTTGAGCTTGACGCCGTAAGAATAAAGAGCCTCGCCGTTTTTCGCCCAAGGCGTCCACGTGTCGTCGAATTTGTGCAGGCGGTAGAGAATGTCGAATTCTTTAGAGCCCGCCTCGTCGAAACGAATTCTCAAGCCGAAAATCGATTTGCGCTTACCGACAGTGCCCGCCGTTTCAGGAGCCAAGACTTCCTCCGACCAGCCCTCCGCGTCGTTGAAATACACCGAGTAATAAACCTTTTGATTCGGGAAATTTATTTTTATCGCCTGAATGTCAAATTTTTGTTCAAGCGGGTTGCTGATTTGCTCTTCGCTTTTCCAGTCACTGTCCCAACCGTGTTTGTCGACATGCGTTTGATAAGTGAGCAACGGCCGCAGTTTTTCCCAATGAGGCGGCATGTCGCAAGCCGTTATCAAGTCTTCACGCTGTTTCAGCCGTTCCATAAAATCTTGAAGGACTGCGCCGTAACCCGTTACTTCGTTGGGATTAACTGAACGACCTTTTTTTATCATGGCAAATTTAGCATAATCGAGAAATGTTTTGAAGTCGTTTTCGTCATAGCCGTCGAATTTGTCGCCGAAAAATTCCCGCATTTGCTTGCTGATTATGAAACAGAATGAGTCGTGGCGTACATTGTACACCGACAACGAAGAATCTATATAGTTCACATTCAGCGGATTAACTTGATTGATTACCAGCTGATAAGGATTTGCAAAATTGGTAGAGCGGGGGATGATAATGACTTCGGTACTGTCGCGCAGAAAAAGGGAATTATGTGCGCAAGATCCCAACGTCGACGCGAAACTGTCCGCGTTTATCAACAGATTGAGCTGTTCGTCGAGCGTCAATTTTTCGGGCGAAACAATATCGTAACCCTTGGACTTGAAATATTCCGCAAGCCGTTCTTCGCCGAATTGGTTCCTCCCATAGAGATAGTAAACTTTATTGCTTGAAGTCGGCGTACGATTTTTTTTCGCAAAGTCTCTTAAGCGGTCGATCGTCTCGCGATATTCTTGCGTAAAACCGCCGCCATAGGAACTATCGGGCAAAATAATTTTGTCAAACTGTGTCGGTTGAGTTATTGGTTGAAGTCTGTCAACGTCAATATCCAATATCTCAAGCAGACGCACAAAACTCCGATATTCTTTGAGTGATTTTCCAGGCCAAGGAATGTAGACGAGCGGATAATCTTTGAAATTAAATTTAAACACTTCGCTATTTAAAAACCACGCTCTTTGAATATCGTCAGTAATGCAGTGCCCCCATACAGGATAAAGATATCCAAAATAAACGACAGTTTCTGAACGGCGTTGAATTGATTCTGCTGGGGGGGGGGTAACCTCTGTCGCTTCTAAAAAGGCCTACAAAACTTCTCCTAATGTACTTGCCGCTGCTATCAACGATCCCGCCAAGAGCTCCGATTAAACCTCCAAGCGGTGTCCTTTTGTACGGGAGAATTGTGCCATTTTCGATGACGCTGAAGCCCAATTTCTTGTCGACGAAAAAATTTTTGCCGAAAACATGCTTCGCGGCGTCGGGGTTATAGAGATAATCAAGATTTACCATCTGTAAATCGCCTCCTTAAATTTAAACAGTTGCCGTATTCGTTTTGTTTTCCAGCTTTATTTGAATGGCGTTGAGCTTGACGCCGTAAGAATAAAGAGCCTCGCCGTTTTTAGCCCAGGGAGTCCACTCGCCGTCAAAAGTATGCACGCGATAAAGAATGTCGAATTCTTTTGCGCTCTCGTCATCAAATCGAATTTTTATGCCCGTGATTGATTTGTTTTTGCCGACAGTGCCCGCCGTGGTAGGCGATTCGACTTCTTCAGACCAACTTTCTTCGTCTTCGAAGCACACCGAGTAGTAAATCTTGTGATTGGGAAAATTTATTTTTATCGCTTGAATGTCGCGCTTTGAGTCGAGAGGGTTGCTGATTTTATTTTCGTTTTGCCACAAGCCCCAGCCTTTTTCGTGAACGTTTGTGCGATATTTCAGCGACGGTTGAAAGTTATTCCAAACTTGAGGAATGTCATAAGCTTTGATTAAAGCCGCGTGTTTCTTCAGCTGTTTGATGAAGTCTTGAAAAGCCGCGCCGTAACTTTTTACTTGCGCGGAATTAATCGCCACGCCTTTTCCGCTGACAAACTTGACATATTCCAAAAACGTTTTGAAATCTTCTTCCTCGTAGCCGTTAAATTTATCGCCGAAAAAACGTTTCAGCTGCTCGCTGATTATAAAACACAGCAAGCCGTGACGTACACTGAAAACCGAAAAAGTAGAATCTATGTAGTTCGGGCTGAGAAAATTAACTTGGTCAAGTATCTGCTGATAAAAAGTAAATGTGTTGGCAGTGCGCGGAATGAAAATTGTTTCTGTACCGTCGCGCAGGAAAATGGAATTGTGCGCGCATGAGCCCAATGTCGAGGCAAAGCTTTCGCAATTTATTAAGAGGTTGAATTGCTCTTCGAGAGTCAACTTTTCGGGCGAAATAATCTCGTAGCCCTTTGAGCGAAAATATTCCGCAAGCCGTTCCTCACCAATTTGGTGCCTGCCGTAAAAGTAGTAGACCTTTTTGATTGAAGTGGGCGTGCGATTTTTCAGTGCAAAGTTTCTAAATCGGTCAATCATCTCGCGGTATTCTTTGGTAAAGCCGCCTCCAAAGGAACCGTCAGGCAAAATAATTTTGTCAAACTGCGTCGGTTGAGTTATGGGCTGAAATCGGTCAAAATCAATTCCCAAAATCTCCAGCAAACGCTTGAAATTTTTATCGGTTCCTTCACGACGTTGAAACCAAGGAATGTAAACAATCGGACAGTTTTTGAATTCTTTTTTAAAGGCTGCGCTTTCCAAAAACCAAATACGGCGGAGATTATCCGTGAGTACATGTCCCCAGACCGGATAATAGAATCCAAAATAAATGACTGTTTTATCAGAGCGTTTAATCGGTTCGTGGGGCAAATAACTTCTGTCCGTTTTGGAAAATTTTACGAAACTGTTGTTAACGTAGTCGCCGTTGCCATCTACAATGCCGCCCAAAGCTCCTATTAAACCTCTGGGCGAAGTATCTCTATGCGGAAGAATCACGCCGTTTTCGATAACGCTGAAGCTCAATTCTTTATCGATGAAAAAATTTCTGCTAAAAGCATTCTTCGCGGCGTTCGGGTTATAGAGATAATCGAGATTGACCATTCATTAATCTCCTCCTCAAACTTGCATCTACGCTGAAAATTTTCAAACACTCGCCGCGAATTAAAATTGAGCCATGATTTTCGCATTCTCGGCGGCAGAAAGACTCGGTGAAAACTTTTTAAGCGCAGTTATCGTCTTGTCGAAGGTGTCAGCCAAAACCAACTCGACGCGCCCGCCCAACAATCGCTTCGCCTGCTTGAATACCAATCGATAATCGGGACTCGACGCGACAAGTACATAGCTCGACGCCAAATCCGAATGCGCCGCGCCGATTATTTCTGCCAATGACGGCGACGACTCTTCGCTGCCCGAAACCAATATCGATGCGCCCGCGTCTTGAAGTTTTTGCGCCTCGGTCGAATCCTTGGCAACCGCCAAAGCCGCCACTTTCATTAGCGCCTCGTTGACGGGCAAGGCGTGCGCCTCGCTCATGTTGGTTATCTTGACTTCCGACAGCGGACCCCAGCCTATTGCCTGTTCCAAAGTCGTGCCGACGTGATCTGTGTGCAAGTGAATGTCCAAGCCGCCGCGTGCCCGCTCCACTATCGAAAAGCTGCTGAAGTCTCGCATTTGCCGTTCCAATTCGGGCAGATTGGCCTTTGAGTTCTTCACGCGCAGGCGTATGCAATACGGGCGTACCAAATCGTTGCGCGGGTCGGGCATGTTCTTGTGCGTGCCAAGTCCAAGCGATAAGCTCACGGCAGGCGATACGAAATTCCCGTCCAAGCCCTTCAAGCAGCCGCGCAGGAAACTAAGCATGATGTTCGCGCCCGCCTCCGTCAAGCCCGCTTGCTTGACCGACGCCTCGCCCGAATGAATCGCCTCTTGCAAAATTTCTACAATCGGTCTGCCGTCTCGCACCGCGCGATACGCTCCCTTAGCTACGGCCTTCGCCACAGTGATGAAAGGTCGTTCGGGCTCTTCGGGGATGACTCGTTGCGCGTAAAGAATGCCGTACTGAAATGCCTTGCCGAATTCGGAACCCGTCGCGTCGTATTTGCCCGCCAAGCCCGCGCTTATTCCGCGAAACATCTGCGCCAAGACGACACCCGCATTGCCGCGCGCGCCGAAGACTGCCGCCGTAGCCACACGCCGACTAAGCCCGCCGATTGAATCGTCTTTCGCGTCGGCAAGGGGCATGACCGCCGCGCCCATCGTCCTCAAGATGTGCGTGCCCGGCAAAGTTCCTGCGCCGCCCAGCCCGTTTATCGTCTCGTACTCCAAGAGAAATTCGCTGTAGGCGCCTGCAACCATGCGCTTGAAGTCGCCGCCCGTTATAACTTCTCTGCTGCCCGTCATAGGATTACCTCCTTAGGGTTTGTTGGCAAGTTGTCGGCTTCGATTCGATTAATCATAACTTTTGTGATTAGGATCTACTTTCTTTCAGCGAAGAAAGAAAGTAGCAAAGAAATTCGCCTCGCAGGGGCGTTAAGTTGTCGTCGCCGCAATGCCCGCGTCCCAGTCAGCCACTTGTGCCGGCAAAAAAACTTCCATGTTTTTGTTGCCGGCGGCCGTCATCCATGACGGCCTCAAGATTCGCGCCGTGACGTTTCTCATTCCTCATTCCAAATTCCTAATTGCTTTTGAAAGGATTATCCCCTTGATTCGCGAAATAAGCGCAATAACCTTTAAAGTCAAGGAGAAAATTCAATGGACGATAAAAAAGTTGGCGCGGACTCGAAACCCGCCGAAAAAATTCCTCGACACGAACGAACGAAAAAGCTTGACACGACCGACAAGCCCAAGCGCGCTCGCAAGAAAATTTCCTACAAGGACGACGCTCGCGAAAAAATTTTTGCTCTCGACATAGGGACGCGTTCGGTTATCGGGATTGTCGCGGTGCAGGACGACGACGGCAGCTTGAAGGTAATCGCCACGCACAGGCTGGAACATACCAGCCGCGCCATGCTCGACGGACAAATTCACGACGTGCCGCAAGTCGCCGAAGTCATCATACGCGTGAAAAATTTTTTGGCAGATAAAGTCGGCGAACTCAAAAGCGCGGCGATAGCGGCGGCAGGTCGTGCGCTCTACACCATGACGGCCGAAGCCTCCGTCGAAGTCAACGGCGTCATTACAGACGAAGTTCAAAGCTCGCTGAATTTCGCCGCCGTTCAGCTCGCGCAAGCCCAACTCACCAGCGAAAAGAAAATCGACGCCCGAATCTATTACTGCGTCGGCTTCAGCATAATCAGCTACGAACTCGACGGCATCAGGCTCAAAAGTTTGGTCGGGCAGCGCGGCAAGTTCGCCAAGACAAAAGTTATCGCGACCTTCTTGCCTCGTCAAGTTGTCGACTCAATGCAGACCGCTTTGACTTACGCCGGCCTGGAAGTGCGCGCGCTGACCCTTGAGCCTATCGCCGCCATTAACGTCCTTGTCCCGCCGAGTATGCGCCATTTGAATATCGTCCTGGTTGACATAGGCGCGGGCACGTCCGACGTTGCCATAACCAAAAACGGCTCCGTCATTGCCTACGGAATGGTTCCGCTTGCGGGCGACGAAGTCACCGAGGCCATTTCGCAACGCTTCCTGCTTGACTTCAATGTTGCCGAGGAAATTAAGCGCAAGGCTACCAACGGCGAAGGCGCGACCTTCAGCGACATTTTGGGGCGCAACTACGACTTGACGGCCGAAGAAATTCTCATGCCCATTAACGAACACGTCGGCATGATTGCAAACGCCATTGCCAAGACGATTTTTGAACTCAACGGCAACGAGCCGCCGCAAGCCTTGCTTTTGGTCGGAGGAGGCGCGTTGAGCCCGAACTTGAACAAATTGGTTGCCGAGGCCTTGAACATGCCGCTTGACCGCGTTGCCGTCCGCAAGCCCGAAAACGTCGAAGGCATCAAGAACATTCCCGCCGCTCTGCAATCGCCCGACGCCGCCACACCGCTTGGCATACTCAAGGTTGCGTCGACGGACACTTTCCATTTCTTCAACGTCACGATTAACGACCAAGAGGTAAACCTGTTCCACTTCCGCGAACTCACCGTCAGCGACGCCGTTTTGAGCGCGGGCATTGACTACAAAAAATTCAACGGCAAGCCCGGCTTGGGCGTCATGATTACGTTGAACGGCGAAAAAAAATCTTTCCCCGGCACGATGGGCACCTTCGCGAAAATTTTCGTCAACGACAAGCCCGCGACGCTCGACACGCCGCTTGAGGACAATTGCCGAATCGTGATTGAGCCGGGCGAAGACGGCATAAGCGCGCTGGTTAAAATCGACGACGTCATTGCGATTGAGCCGACTTTCACCGTGACGGTCAACGGCAAAGATTTTTCCGTCAAGCCAAAAATTTTGGTCAACGACGAAGTCAGCTTGCCGACGCGCATCTTGCAGGACGGCGATGTTGTCGACACCAAGACGCGGCGCACTGTCGGCGAACTGTTGAGGCTTGCGAACTTCCCGCCCGCCGGCAAGAAGATTCACTACACGCTCAACGGCAACAGGAGCCATTACGTCTGCAAGCCCGATATTTTCCTGAACGGCGACCGCGCAGATGTTTCGGACGTGCCGCAGGCGGGCGACGCCATTGAATACGTTGCCAACGACGCGATTAAAGTTGGCGAGATTGTCAAGGACGAAAACCGCACCGCCGCCATTAAAATTTTCTACAACGGCAAGGAATATCAAATCCCGACGGCGACGACCGTTTTGTTGAGCGTCAACGGGCGCGTGTCGAACGAAAACACGATTATCGAGGACGGCGCGGACATCCTTTACGAGCGCGAGGAAAAAAATTCCGTCATGATAAGCGACGCGCTCCTTGCCGTGAACTTCAAGCCGCCGCCCGCCTCCAGCCGCATGAGTTTCGAGATAAAAGTCAACGGCGTGCCCGTCGACTTCGCTGACCCCGTAAAGAGCGGCGACCACTTGGAAGTTACCTTGAAGACGCCCGACGGCCTGGAATTCAAACCGCTTGACGATTTGGAAACGCCCATACGCAAAGACGCGCCCGCCACGCCCGCGCAGCTTGAGCCCAACAAAAAATTTTCGTTAAGCGATTTTATACGCACGGATTAGGGGGTGATGCCATGATTCACGTTTGCTTCAGCCTTCACGACAAAACGGGACGCTATTCAAAATTCACGGGCACGGCCATGCTTTCAATGTTTGAAAACACCTCCTCGGAAGTGACGGCGCACATCCTGCACGACAAAACTTTGACGCCGAACAATCGCGACAAGTTCATTTACCTTGCGGGACGCCACAATCAGCACGTCGAATTTCATAACGTTGAGCAATTCTACACGAAGGAATTGGCGGAGGCCTTGTCGGAAAATTTTCAAGCTCTGTACAGTTCGGCGGCAATGTATCGCTTCCTTATCCCGAAATTTTTCCCTGCGTCGGTCGACAAAGTCATTTACCTTGATTCGGATGTTATCGTCAACACGGACATTGAGGAACTGTGGCGCACGCGGCTTGTCAGCGAGCCCGTTGCGGCAGTGCCCGCCTCCCTGCAGAATACCGACTTGCAAGACGGAATTAAGCGCGTCAGGCGAATGTTCCGCATGTGCGAAGACGGCGGCGTTAAGCCCGAAGATTATTTCAATTCGGGCGTCCTGCTGATGAATTTGCGCGCCTTCCGCGACGAGGAAAAAAATTTGATGAACGCGATTAAATCAATCGCCGCCTACCCCGAATACAAATTCCTTGACCAAGACGTTTTGAATTACTGCTTTGCCGCGCGAGCCCTGCGCTTGCCCGTCAAGTTCAATCGAGCCGTGCGATATGAGCGGCTGGAAGGCAATGCCGAGCCCGTGAAGAAAATTTATCACTACGTCGGGCAAAATTATCTTTGGAGCGTCAATCTGGACATGAGCGACCCGCTTAACCGCCTGTGGATGGATTATTTCATGAAGACGCCCTGGTTCGGCTTGGAGAGTATCGGGCGGCTTTACGAAAGCATAAAACGCCTTCACATTCAGCTTAAGCAGGCGATGATAACCACGTCGACGATAATGAGCGGCAAGACGCGCGTGTTCTTCTCAATGCCGGAAAATTTGGAGGCGACGAAGGAAGTTTTTGAAGTCAAGGACGACGAAGAGATAATTCTTGCCGAGTCGGCGGATTCGCTGCGGGTTTTGCTTTACGAGATGAAAATTTCTCAAGGCAAAAAAATTTTCTTCATAATGGTGACGGATTTCCCGTTCGACGTGTTGACGGAGGCGGGCTTCGTCCGCAGTCAAGATTTCGTCAACGGCTTCGAGTTCTTGTCGGAGGCGCAGGGCGCGCCGCTTGACACCTACCGACTAATCAAGGCAATGTAGGAGGCGATTGGATGATTCACGTTTGCTTCGGGCTCTACGACAAAACAGGACGCTACTCAAAATTCACGGGCACGACCATGCGCTCAATCTTCGCCAACACGACCGCCGACGTCACGGTTCACCTCCTCCACGACGACACCTTGACCGCCGACAATCGAGAAAAATTTTCCGCCTTGGCCGCTCAATACAATCAGCGCGTCGAATTTTATAACGTCGAGGCACTCTGCGCGGAAGGGCTTACCGAAATAAAGCGGCTTGTCCCGCGTGTCGAGGGGACGCGCTACAGCATTGCCACGTTCTACCGCTTCCTGATTCCGCAAATGTTCACGCCCGACATTGAAAAAATCATTTACCTTGATTCGGACGTCGTCGTCAATCTGGACGTTGAGGAGCTGTGGAAAATTGATTTGGAAGACAAGCCGCTTGCCGCCGCGCCCGAAGCCGTGATTAATCACTTAGACCACCCCTTCCACGCGAAGACGAAATTCATTATGGCGAAAGGCTTTGTGGCTTACGAAGATTATTTCTGCGCGGGCGTCCTGCTGATGAATTTGAACTTTCTGCGCGGCGACGACGAAAATCTGAAACGCGGCTTAAAATTTTTGAACGCGAATCCCGAACTGGATAACTTCGACCAAGACGTTTTGAATTACCTGTACGCGAAAGACAGCGTCAAGCTACCCGAAAAATTTCACGTGTTTGTCGGCATTGAGCGCAGGGCAGGGAAAAATTTTCTTCGCGAGGCGATTTATCACTACGCGGGCTGGACTTGCACGCTTGAAATGAATGACGCCTTCAATCGGCTGTGGATGCGTCATTTCATGAAGACGCCGTGGTTCGACGAAGATTCAATCGGACGGCTCTGCGCGGGTGCCCAAAAGATTCAGGACGGCTTGCGCGGCACGATGATCAAACTTACGGCTCTTATGAGCGGCAAGACTCGCGGCTTCGTCGTGTCGAAGGGCGACGTCGACGCAATAAAAAAACTCTTCGCCGTGCGCGCAGATGAAGAAATGCTTATCGTCGAACGCGCCACATCACGGCAAGAGATTTTTGAACGTATGAATGCCTTACGCGGCAAAAAAATTTTTTTCGTCTTCGTACAGAATTTTCCGTTCGTGAACTTTGAGAAACTCGGCTTCGTCTACGGCAAGGACTTCATCAACGGCTTGGACTTGTTATCGGGCGCGCAAAGCCTGTTGGTGAATTCGTATCTGCTGCTGAAGGAACTTTGAATCAACGGACGACTTTCAGCGTTGCCAAAGTCGAATCGTCCGCGCCTATAACCCTTCCGTGCGATTGTCGAATCAGCTCGACGGTCTGCGCGGATATTTTTTCGCCCGGCATAAGCAGCGGAATGCCCGGCGGGTAGAACGTCACCTCCTCGGCGCAGATGCGACCGACTGCCTCCTTCAAGCTGACGACTTCGACGGGCGCGTAGAATGTTTCTCGCGGCGACAGTTCTGCTGCGTTTAAGGGACTAGGGACTAGGGACTGGGGACTAGGTTTCGGCGGACGGCAAGGCAAAAGTTTCAGCGCGTCGACCAAAGCGGCCGTCGTCTCGACCGAATCGGCGTAGGTTATCAGGAACAGCAAGTTAGCCGCGTCCGACAGCTCGCATTGCACTTTCAGCTCGCGACGCAAAATTTCTTCCGCCTCCCAACCCGTCAAGCCCGTTCCCGCGACGTTCACCGTTACTTTCATCACGTCAAGCGAAAAATTTTTCACGGCGTCGAATGTCTTCAGCCCGCGCAGATTTTTCAGCTCGCCGCGCAGATTCTTCGACAGCTCGACCGCCGCGCCAATCAGCCGCCGTCCGTCCGTTTCCATTTGCAAGCGCGCAATGTCAAGCGACGCAAGCAGTAATTGATTCGGGCTCGTCGTCTGGAGGAGGCTTGCCGCCCGCTTAACCCGTTCCGCGTCGACAAAGCCGCGCCGTATCATCAGCATTGACGTTTGCGTCAGTGAGCCCAAAAGTTTGTGCGTCGACTGCGCCGCCAAGTCTGCGCCCGCATCAATCGCCGATGTCGGCAGTTCCGCGCTGAAAGGCAGGTGCGCACCGTGCGCCTCGTCGACAAGCAACAACATGCCCGCCGCGTGCACAAGCTCGGCTATTCTCGGCAAGTCCGCCGCCACGCCGTAATAATTCGGCGACACCAACAAAACCGCCCGCGCTTGCGGGAATTTTTTTATCGCGCGACCAATCGTCTCGACGCTTACGTTCAGCGGCAAGCAAAGTTCCTCGTCGAAGTCGACGGGCAAGAAAATCGGCATTGCGCCCGAAAGAATCAGCCCCGCGATAACCGACCGATGAGCATTGCGCGGTATCATGACCGAATCGCCCGCCTGCAACGTCCCGAAAATCATTGCCTGCACCGCCGCCGTTGTGCCGTTGACCATGAAAAGACAATCGTCCGCCCGCCATAAGCGCGCCGCCAAGTCCTGCGCGGCTTTTATGCAAGAATGCGGCTCGTGCAAGTCGTCAAGCTCCTCCATGAGCGAAACTTCCTGCCGCAAGCCTTCCGTCGTCAACAGTTCGCGCAAAAGTTCATGCGCGCCGCGTCCCTGCTTATGCCCCGGCGTGTGGAAGGGCGTTACCGCGTCTGCCGAATATTTTTTCATTGCCGCGACGATTGGCGTCATTGTCGATTCCTCCGTTTGATAATTGGTTGCAAAGAACAGAAGCCGTCATGGATGACGGGCAACGGCGAATGCGCGCTGGCAAGCATGAGGTTTGCATCCAGATAACGCGCTGAAAGTCGTCGTCGGCTTAAGGGAGGACGCCGCGTCCCAACTGTTCCCCCGCTTCTAAAGCGGGTCTTTCGTCACTGAAAGAAAGTAGATATAAAAAAATAAATTTAATCGAAAAGCCGAGTCGAAGGGACACGCCCGCCACCTTAAGGCAGTGAAACGTTGGAGCGCGTCCGCTGTTCCCCCGCTTTTAAAGCGGGTCTTTTGGGCGCAGCAAAAGAAAAGTTGATTTCAAAATTCAAAAGTTATCGAAACGCTTAATCAGAGCGCATTCCCAATTAAAACCAAAAACTCCCTGCACATTCGCAGGGAGAGTGGACATATTCTATTTCAAAACGAAAACGGTAACGTTGCGCCTGCCGAAATCCATTGCCTGATAATAATCCTCCATGCAAAGGTCGATTCGATAGCCGTAAATCGCGCCGCCGGTGTCTGCCGCCAAAGCCTCGCCGTAGCCGGGGATGTAGACCCTTGAGCCCAGCGGGATAACGTCGGGGTCAACCGCCACAATCCCGTAAGTCGCGGGAACGCCCATTGCGGTAATCCCTGCCCCGTCGCCGTCCGTCGGCAAATAGGCCGTGGCCTCCATGCTCATCATTTGGCTGTAGTTAAGATAGCCTTGCGAAGTTTCTACGACGTTTTCGGGCTGCGGTTCTTCGACAGGATATTGTTCCTCGAATTTTTCCAAGTCTTCAATCGTGTTGATGTTGTCGAAGGGTGCCTCGACGGTCTGCGTCAAGTCTTGCCCCAAGGAACGCTCCACGACTTCAGCGAAGGCTCGCGTCAATTCGTCGTCCGCGTCGGCTGTAAGCCTGCCGTTTTCGCCAACTGCAATTGCTGTCGGTTCTTTCGCGCTCGTATCTTCGATTTCGACTTCTTCGACGGGCTCGGCGGGCATTTCCGTTTCCTGTTCGGTAAAGCCCGTATTCATTGCCGTGAAGCCTAAAATCATGAGACAGAGCACACATTTTTTTTCGATAGATTTAAGTTTCTCGAATATTCTACGCTTCATTATTCCGCCGCCTGCGCAACATCCCGTTGCGCCCCAAGCAGGACGACTGACTTAGTCGCCTCTTTGCCTCGGAGCAGCATTTCCCCCTTTCAAAAACAAAACCGTGAACACTTCCCGCCGTCGTGCTTAATTGGCGGGCAACCTTGCGAACATGATTTTCGTTCGCGTTTATGCATTATCGCATTTTGCGCTGAAATTTCCTTGAAATATATCAAAAAATATCAAAACCGCCGCCCGCTTTAAAAGCGGGGGAATAGTTGACGCGCCTCAACGTTCCGACACTTGAAACTAATCGCCCGCATTTGAACGCAACGCTGGCGCATTGCTAGCCTCGTCGATTACGCATTGTGCATTTGTTTAAAAGGTCAATCAAAAACCGCCGCGCAATATACAGCGTGACGGTTACTTTGTCAAGCTTTGGGTTATATGTTGCTCATCCTACCTTGCGAGAATCCGCCAAGATAGCGTCAATTTCCTTGAAAAGTTCGGCGACGAGTTCGGCTTCGGGCACCTTGCGGACGATGACGCCTTTGCGGAAGATAATGCCTTCGCCGTCCGCGCCCGCTATCCCGACGTCAGCCGTGCGCGCCTCGCCGGGGCCGTTCACGACGCAACCCATTACCGCGACCGTCAACGGCTGTTTGATTGAAGAAATTTTTTCCTCGACCTGCGCGGCGATTTTGGGCAAGTCAATCCTCGTGCGCCCGCAAGTGGGACAGGCTATCAAAGTGACGCCGCCTTCGCGCAAGCCCAACGACTTGAGAATTTCCTTGGCGACTTTGACTTCGACGACAGGGTTACCCGTCAGCGAGACGCGAACGGTATCGCCAATGCCCTCCGCCAACAGCGCGCCGATACCGACCGCCGACTTAATGACGCCCGTGTTGACCGTTCCCGCCTCGGTTATGCCCAAGTGCAACGGGTAATTTTTTTTCGCGCTCATAAGGCGGTAGGCGGCAAGCGTCAAGGGCACGTCGTGAGCTTTGAGAGAAATTTTTATGTCGAAAAAGTTTTCCGCCTCCAAAATCGCGACGTGTTCCAAAGCCGATTCGACCAGAGCTTCAGGCGTTGCGCCGCCGTATTTCGCCAACAGCTTGCGACTCAACGAGCCCGCATTGACTCCGATACGAATGGGAATTGCCGCCGCCCGCGCTGATTGAACGACTTGGCGAACGTGAGCCGCGCCGCCGATATTCCCCGGATTGAGCCGCAGAGCCGCCACGCCTTGCGCGATTGATTCGAGCGCGAGCTTGTAGTCGAAGTGAATGTCCGCGACAATCGGCACGTCGACGGCGGAAACGATTTTGCCCAAAGCCTGCGCGGCGTTCAAGTCGGGCACCGCCACGCGCACGATATCGCAACCTTCCGCCGCCAGCCGCTGAATTTGTTCGACGGTGGCGGGCGCGTCGTGAGTTTTCGTGTTCGTCATCGATTGAATGCTTATCGGCGCATTGCCGCCGACTTTGACCTTGCCGACGCTGATTTGTAGTGTAAGTTTTCGTTCAAACATTTTTATCACCTGACGGAAATTATATTTTTGTTTCGCAATAATTTACAACATCGCCGAATCCTGCGCAACGAAAAATTTTTTCGCGAGCTATTGCTTGGGGGGGATGTATTATTATTATCGTGTCAAAAGATTTTTTTTTTAGCTTGATATATCAATTCAAAGGAGGGCCTTGACATGAAAAAATATCTTGCAGTATTGGCGTTGACGTTAACTTTATTCGCGCTTGAAAATGTCGCCCAAGCTTACACAACGGTTCAGCTCTGCGACCGCAAACTCGAAAGCGTCATCAGCGATTTAAGCAAAAAAGTTAAAAATTTCGGCGTCACATTGTGGGGTAAAGAATATTACACCTACAAGGGCGAACAACGTTGTCAATTTTATTTTGGCAACAACAAAACCAACATCATTCGCTTCCGCGTCAACAACGACAATACGGTCGGCGGGCTTACGTGACCGCTACATTTCAATATGGTCAAGATAGAGAGGAACGAGATTACATTCTTTCGCAAGAAACTATGACGGTGATGTCTCTAATAGATTGTATCGAATTAAGCGAATCCGACGAAGATACTTTGACTCATAAAATGCAAGAACTAATCAATAAATGGAATGAATCAATCGAAAACAACTCCTCGTCGCCGCACGCTCAAGTTTCGGTCTGGTGTCCAAGCGTTCAACGTTACATTCTTTTGGATGCAGAAATTAGATACTTGTCCGACACTGAATATTCGATAAATTTTTCATTTGACGCCTACAAGTGAGGGTCGAACTCGACGAAAAAAAGAGCCGCTCAAAATTTTAGGAGGTTCTTTTTTTATATTAAAAGTTTTTCATAAGATAACTTTCAAACGTGACGTTGACGTAAATTTTTTCGCTAAGAAACGCGGCGACGACCGTCGACAACAAATTTTCCATCAGTGAACAGCAAAAATCGTTGACGTTGACAATCGGCTTTTGTATAATCGGCGCGTTGACAAGAGGAGGCACTTTTCATGCAAGCAAGAGACTTAACGAAGATGTCAATGTGCGTGGCGTTGTGTTGCGTGACGGCGTATATCTCGTTTCCGCTGCCGTTCACGCCTGGGCTCGTTACCGCGTTGACTTTCGCGCTTAGCTTGACGGCATACATCTTGCCACCGAAACAAACGTTCGCGGTCGTCGTGACGTACATTTTGCTCGGAGCGGTCGGCTTGCCGGTATTCGCGGGCGGGCAGGGCTTGAGTCGGCTGGTCGGTCCCGCAGGCGGCTTTTACTTCGCGTGGATACCCGCCTACGCGCTGTTGAGCCGATTCAAGGGCACAGTCCCGAACTTCAAGCGATACTTGGCGGCGAACGTCCTAATCGCGGTGCCGATAACCTACGTCGGCGGTCTGCTTTCGATGATGGCGGTGCTGAAAGTCGGCGTCTTCGAGGCGGCAACGATGGCGGTCTTCCCGTTCATCCCCGGCGATGTGATTAAGGCGGCGGCGGCGGCAGTTTTGGGCGTCAAGTTGCAAAAAGTTTTGGAGAGGCGATAACATTGAGCATTGCGGAGGAAATTATCGGCGGCAGACGACTTGAGCCGTCCGACACGAAATTTTTAATCACGACACCGCTTGAGGAGTTGCAGGCGGGCGCGCGGCTGATTCAGCGTCATTTTCGCGGCAAGCACGTCGACCTTTGCACGATAATCAACGGCAAGAGCGGGCGTTGCAGTGAAAATTGCAAGTACTGCGCCCAATCTGCGCGGCACCGCACGGGCATTGACGAGTATGACTTTCTGCCTGCCGAAAAGATTTTGGCGGTCGCCGTGGCGAACGAGGCGGCGGGCATCAACAGATTTTCTGTTGTGACGAGCGGACGCGCCCTTGACGGAAAAAATTTCGAGCGGGCGATTGAAACTTACAAAATCCTGCGCGGCAAGCTTAAAATCGAACTCTGCGCCTCTCACGGCATTTTGAACGCCGAACAGCTTAAGCGGCTCAAGGCGGCGGGTGTCAAGCGTTATCATCACAACTTGGAGACTTCGCGGCGGTTCTTCCCCGAAATTTGCACGTCACACAGCTACGACGAGCGAATCAACACGATTAAACTTGCGCAAGCGGCGGGCTTGGAGGTTTGCAGCGGCGGGATTATCGGCATGGGCGAAACTTGGCAAGACCGCATCGATTTGGCCTTCGAGGTCGCGCACTTGGGCATAATGTCAATCCCCGTCAACATTTTGACGCCGATAAAGGGCACCGCCTTGGAAAATCTGCCTAAGCTCGGCGCGGATGACATTTTGCGCACGATTGCCCTTTTCCGCTACATAAATCCCGAAGCCGACGTTCGCTTTGCGGCGGGCAGAAATTTTTTGCCCAACGGCGGAGCGTCCGCGCTTTTGCACGGAGCCTCGGCGGCGATAACCGGCAACATGCTGACGACTTCCAACAACAACATCAAAGCCGACATGAAACTTTTGGCTGAACTCGGCTTGACGAATCAATGACAAATCTTCAAGCGCGGCAACAGGTGGGCTAGAAATGTGCATGCATTTCGTATGAACGCGGCGATAACGTTCAAAGTGTCGGACAGCGAGGCGCGCTATCAGGATGCAACGTCACGTTGCTTATCCCCTTGCACCCCATAGGGAAATTTTGCCGATTACGGCGGAATTTATTGACTTATCCCTTGCAGGGGGATATACTTCGTCCAAAGGAGTGATTGAGATGAAAATCGTTGCTTTGGTGATAGTGGCCTGCAGTATTCCGTCCGTTTGCTCCGCGCATTCGGGCACCGTGATTAACGCGGTCGCGAACTATCTGCCGTTCCTTGCCCCGGTATTCGCGGCGGGCGGGTTCGCAGGCGTCGTGAAGTTCATTCGCAACCTCTTCAAGCGGGACAAAAAATCTTAAGCTTGACGAATGCGCCGCCGTGATTTAAGCTTGAGAAAAACTTTTGGAGGGCTGATTATGAGCAGACTGTTGATTTCGGAGGACAAGCAGTCGGTTATCATGCTGATCGGCGGCAAGGGCACGGATATTTCTTGCGGCGGCAAGCCCATGAGCTTTTTGCAGGCGAACACCACCGACGCCGCGCAGGAAAAGCACGTCCCGCAAGTGACGGTCGAAGGCAAAAAAGTTTTCGTCAAGGTCGGCAGCGTCGAACACCCCATGACTGACGCGCACTTGATTCAATGGATTTACTTGCAGACGAAACGCGGCGGGCAATACGTCCACTTGAGCGCGACTGATAAGCCCGAAGCCGAATTCATCGTTGCTGACGGTGACGAACCCGTTGCCGCTTACGAATTCTGCAACCTTCACGGCCTTTGGAAAGCTGACATCGCTTAAAATTTTTTTCGCAACAAAAAAGCCCCTCGCAAGCTCGCGGGGGGTTTTTGCTTATTCAAAGTCGGCGGAAGAGATTATCGGCTCGAAGTCGGCGGGATTAAAGTCGGCGGGCGTGTCGACGCTCGGAGCGCGAAGAATTTTTTTCCCGTCGAAGTCGGGCTTGCCGGCAACGTGACGTTGCATCCAATGGACGCGCCGTGCCGCTCGTGATTCAAAGGTAATCGCCGCGCCGAAACGCAACGCTGGCGCATTTCTAGACTCGCAATAAAAAATCCCCTCGCAAACTCGCGGGGGCTTTTGCTTATTCAAAGTCGGCGGAAGAGATTATCGGCTCAAAGTCGGCAGGATTAAAGTCGGCGGGCGTGTCGACGCTCGGAGCGCGAAGAAATTTTTTGCCGTCGAAGTCGGGCTTGCCGTCCTTGTCGTCGAAAGTCGTGCGGCATTTCGGATAGGACGCGCAGCCCCAAAATTCGCCGTTCTTGCCCTTACGCTTGACCAAGGCACTGCCGCAATTCGGACACGTGGGCGCGCCGTCTTTAATCAGCCGCGCCGCTCGCGCTTTGCCGTCGAAGTCCGGCTTGCCGCCGTTGTCGTCGAACGCCGCCTTGCATTCGGGATAGCCCGTACAACTCCAAAATTCGCCGTTCTTGCCCTTACGCTTGACCAAGGCATTGCCGCAATTCGGACACTTGAAAACGCCTTCCGCCTCGACGAACTTCGCCGTCGTCGCCGCAGTGACCAGCTCGCTCGTGAATTTGACTTGACCAGCCAAAAAATCCTCAAGCGTGCCGTCACCCTCGCTCATTGAATGCAATTTGTCTTCCCAAATCGCGGTCGCGTCGGGATAAGTCATTTCGTCGGGCAAGGCGTCAATCAGCAGGTAGGCGCGCTCGGTCGGGTAAAGATTTTTCCTGCTGACCTTCAAGAAGCCGCGCTGTATCAAGTCGTCGATAATCGCCGCGCGCGTCGCCTCGGTGCCGATGCCGTAGACGTCCTTGAGCTGCTTTTTCGATTCGGGATTCTTAACGTACTTGTGGATGTCCTTCATGCCTTGAACCAGGCTCGACGAAGTGAAACGCTTTGGCGGAGTCGTGGTGCCCTTCTTCAGCGAAGAGGCTTTGTGTTGAACGTCGTCGTCGGTTTGCATTTGCGGCAAAAGGGTTTCGGTCTCGTCGTCGGCCTTGACTTTCGGCGCAACGTAAAATTCTCGCCAACCAAGCTGCTTGACGACTTTGCCGCGCGCCGTGAAGGTCTCGCCCTTGTACTTGACGGCAATAACGGTCTCGTCGTAGACGTGCAACGGGTAGAACTGGACGGCGTAGTTTTTGGCGATAAGGTTGTAAACGTTGAGCTCGACTTCGGGCAGGCTTATCGTCAAGGGCTTTTGCGTCGGGATGATGGCGTGGTGCGCGGAAATTTTTTTATCGTTCCAAGCGCGGCTTTTAATGGCGGCGGAGGCGTGCGTTGCCAAATTTTGCAGGCCCTCGTTGCCCGAACGCGTAAGGTTTCTTAAAATCGTCAGCGCGTCTTTGAATTGAGTCGTCGGCAAGAATTCGCAATCGGAACGCGGGTAGCTGGTCAATTTTTTTTCGTAAAGGCTCTGCGCGGCGTCCAAGACTTGTTGCGGCGTGTAGCCGAACGTTTTTCCCGCCGCCACTTGCAACGTCGACAGCGAAAACGGCAGCGGTTGAGCCTCCTTGCGCTCGGTCGTCTTGTAGGAAGAAATTTTCCCGTCGAACGGCGCGGCTGAAAATTTTTTAATCAACTTCTCGGCGAAGGCTTTATCGATTAGGCGCCCCTCGCTGTCGAAGGCGGGCAAGTCAAGCATTTTCTTCGACGGCTTGAACTGCGCGACGAAATTACCGTTGTCGTGAACGAACGTCGTCCGAATGGTAAAAAAGTCTACGGGCTTGAAGTTTTGGATTTCGCGCTCGCGGCGCACGACCAAGGCAAGCGTCGGGGTCTTCACGCGTCCGACAGGCAAAACCAAATCGTGACCAAGCCTCCTCGCCGCCAAGGTGTACGCTCGCGAAAGATTCATGCCGATAAGCCAATCGGCACGGCTGCGGGCAAGCGCGGACTGCTTCAGGTTGAAAAAGTCGGCGTTATCCCGCAAGTCGTCGTTGGCGCGGCGGATACTCGTCTCGTCCAGCGCGTTGAGCAAAATTCGCTTGACGGGCTTCTTGTTGCCCAGGAAGTCAAGCACCTCGTCGACAAGCAATTGCCCTTCGCGGTCGGGGTCTCCGGCGTGAACGATGACGTCAACATCTGCGCGGGCTATCAGTGCCTTGACGATTTGGAATTGTTGAACGGTCGCGGGATTGACTTCAAGCTTCCATTGACGCGGGACAATCGGCAAGTCCTCGGCTCGCCACGTTTTGTATTTTGGGTCGTAAGCGTCGGGCTCCGCCTGCTCCAACACGTGACCGATCAGCCACGTCACCAAGCCGCCCGCCGTGTTTATGAAACCGTTGCCCTTTTGAGGATTTTTCAAGCACGCGGCAATTTCTCGCGCCATCGACGGCTTTTCCGCTATGTAAAGTTTCAAAGCACTCACCTCGCGTCAGGTTATCTTCGACAGCGTCACGAAGATTGAGCGAATCAACTTTGCGCGCTCCTCCGCCGAAATTTGCTCCGCCGCCTCCGATTTGTAAAGGTTCGCCGACATTTGCGCGATTAGTTCGGCCTCGCGCCGCGTTATCAGATTGCCTTTCAGCAGAAAGTCAATCATTGATTTAATTTCGGCGAACGGCGTCCTTGAGTCGATTTCGTTTACTATGTCGTTGAAAAGGATTTGCTTTTGGTCAAGCTGTTGCGGTATCAGCGCGATGCGAATGTAGCCGCCGAGTCCGCGCCGCGACTCCACCACGAAGCCGCGCTCCGTCGTGAAACGCGTGCTTAGGACGTAACTTATCTGCGACGGCGCACAACTTATTTCGTCAGCCAGTGCCGTCCGTTTCAGTTCAATCTGCCCGCTTGCGTTTTGCTCCAGCCTTTTGCGTATGTATTCTTCAATCGTGTCTGCTTTGTTGTTCAACATAAATCAATCACCTCACATTGATATTTTGACATTATAGCCGTCTGAAGTCAAATCGGCAAGCCTCTGCCCTTTCGGCCGCTTTAAAAGCGGGCAACGTGACGTTGCATCCAGATAGCGCGCCGTGCCGTTCGATATTTTCAGCCGACAGCCGCGCCGAAACGCAACGCTAGCGCATTGCTAGCTTCGTGCTTTAAAAAGGCCTCAAAAGCAAGTTTCGCGGCAGGAAGTCTTCGGCGCGTCGAAGAATCAATTGAAAAAATTTTTGGAGGTTTAAACATGCGGCAAGCAATTTTCTTTGACAGAGACGGCGTCCTCAACGAGGAGGTCGGTTATCTTTGGGAAGTCGAGCGTTTCAAGTGGATTGACGGCGCGCGCGAGGCGATTAAGCTTTGCAACGAGCGAGGGCTGTTGACGGTCGTCGTCACCAATCAAGGCGGCATTGCACGCGGGCTGTACAGGGCGCGGGAGGTCGACACCCTTCATGCCTTCATGCAACGCGAGCTGTCGGAGGTCGGCGCGCATATCGACGCCTTTTACTACTGCCCGCATCATCCCGAAGGCGTCGTCGAAGAATTCAGCATCGTCTGCGATTGCCGCAAGCCCAAGCCCGGAATGATTTTGCGTGCCTGCGCCGAGCTTGACATAAATCCCGCGCAGTCGATTCTTTTCGGCGACAGCAAGCGTGACATTGAGGCGGCGGCGGCGGCGGGACTTCGTGACGGCATTCTTTTCACGGGCGGCAATTTGTTCGACGCCGTCAAGCTTTACGCATAAAAAAAGACTCTCGACGGTGCCGAGAGCCTGACGAAAAAATTTTTAACGTTTCGAGAATTGGGAAGCCTTGCGAGCCTTTTTGAGACCGTATTTACGACGTTCCTTTTCGCGCGGGTCGCGAGTGACGAAGCCTGCTCTTTTGAGCGCGGGGCGAAGACCTTCGTCGAGTTCCATGAGCGCGCGGGTTATTCCGTGACGAATTGCGCCCGCTTGACCCGTGGTGCCGCCGCCTTTGACGTTGGCGATGACGTCGTATTTATCGTTCATTTCGGTGAGGACGAGCGGCTGACGAACAATCAGTTCCAACGTCTTCAAGCCGAAATATTCTTCCATAGCGCGATTGTTAATCGTGACTTTGCCGTCGCCCGGAACAAGGCGGACGCGTGCAACCGAACTTTTGCGGCGGCCTGTGCCGTAGTAGCTTACTTGTGCCATATCATTCACTCCTTAGCGCGTTTCGATTTTGAGTTCTTCGGGCTTCTGCGCGGCGTAGGGGTGCTTATCGCCCGCGAAGACGTGCAGCTTCCTGAACAAATCCGCGCCGAGTTTGTTTTTGGGCAACATGCCTTTGACGGCGTGTTCAAGGACGCGTTCGGGAAATTTTTGCATCCATTCGCCCGCCGTAGCGTACTTGCCGCCGCCGAGGTAGCCGGTGTGGTGGAAGTAAACTTTTTTGCGGAGCTTTTTGCCGGTGAAGACTGCCTTCGCGGCGTTGATGATTATGACATAGTCGCCCGTGTCGACGTGCGGCGTGAAGATTGGCTTATTCTTGCCGCGCAGGACTTTGGCGACTTCAGCGGCGAGGCGTCCGACGGTTTTGCCTTCGGCGTCGACGAGATACCATTTTTTCTCGACGGTGCCCGCCTTTGCCATGAATGTGTCTTTCATGTGGATTCCTCCAAAAATTTTTTTGCGGTGGGTGCATATGTCCGGGGCTAGTGGAAACACAGGCAAGCCGCCATATAAACGCGATTGTAATGGAAACTTTTTGCGCTGTCAAGGAGGACTTATTCATACTTTCTTTTGCTGCGCCCAAAAGAAAGTATGCAAAGAAAAGGGCGTTCGACCGGCAAAGAAACATCCCTGTTTCTGTTGCCGGCGGCCGCCGTCCATGGCGGCCGGGTTTAGACTATCCGTAACGTTGCCCGCAGTTTTGACGATTGATATAATCGGTCGGGAGGTGTTTGACATGAAAAAATTTTTGATAGCGTTGATGATGATGGTCAGTGCGACGTGTTCGGCGGCGACGATTGAGACCGCTCACTTCAACAGCAACGACGAGCTGATTTATCCCGTGGTGCGCGTCGAGGACAAGGCTGTCGAGAAGAAAATCAATGTGGCGATTATCGCCGAGATTGACCGCTTCGTCACGGGCGTCTACCGCAATGCCCAAGTCAACGGCTACGAGGTCGGCGGCGTTCACACGAGCTTCGACGTCGGCAGCAACCAGGCGGGCAACACCGTTATCCTAAGCCTCATCATTACCGAAAGCTGCTACTATAAAATGGCGGCGCATCCTTCGACTTTCCAACGCGCGCTCAATTTCAACACGTCGAGCGGCGAGCTTATAAACATTGGCTACTTGACGGAAGTCGGCGAAGGTTTCAGGACGGGCGAATTGACTCAACGCCTCAACGAAAAACTTCAAGCCAAAGTCGAACGAGAAAACCTTTTCCTGTTCCCCGAAGCCTTACCGCTGAAAGAATTGCCGCCCGATTTTTATTGGGATGAAAATCTTCACGTGCACTTTATCTTCCAGCAGTATGCGGTTGCGCCCTACGCGGCGGGCATTATCGACGTTGACATCGACGAATGAAAAAAGCCCGCGCAATCGGCGGGCAGTGATTCAATCTTCAAAGTCGAACAGCGTCGGCGTGGCGTCGTCAGCCTTCGGGAAGGTCAAGCCCAAATGACGATAAGCCGCCTCCGTGACGACGCGGCCGCGCGGCGTGCGCATGATGAATCCGAGTTGCAAAAGGTACGGCTCATAAATGTCTTCAATCGTTTCGCGAGTTTCACTTATGGCGGCGGCGAGCGTGTCCAATCCCACGGGACGCCCGCCGAATTTTTTTATCATGGCGTCGAGCAGGCGGCGGTCGGTGTGGTCGAGCCCTGCGCGGTCAACTTCCAAGGCAAGCAAAGCTTTGTCGGCAATGGCGTCTGTTATAACGTCCGAGCCTTCCACTTGCGCGAAGTCGCGGACACGTTTGAGCAGACGGTTGGCAATGCGCGGCGTCCCGCGTGAACGGCGAGCAATTTCCTCTGCGCCGCCCGCTTCAATCGGTATCTTCAAAATCTGCGCGGCACGAGTGATTATTTCGACGAGCGCGTCGGTTGAATAGTAGTCAAGGCGGGAAATTACTCCGAAGCGGTCTCTTAGCGGCGGCGAGAGCGAACCCGCCTTGGTCGTCGCGCCAATCAGCGTGAAAGGCGAAATGTCGACGCGAATGCTCCGAGCCCTTGGTCCTTTGCCGATTATGATGTCGAGCGCGAAGTCTTCCATTGCCGAGTAAAGAATCTCTTCGACTTGGCGGCTTAGGCGGTGAATTTCGTCGATAAACAGAACGTCGCGCTCCTGCAAGTTGGTAAGGATAGCGGCGAGGTCTCCTGCGCGTTCGATTGCCGGCCCCGACGTTTGACGGAAGTTTACGCCGAGTTCGTTTGAAATTATCGCGGCCAGTGTCGTCTTGCCGAGCCCCGGCGGGCCATAAAGCAAAACGTGGTCGAGAGCCTCCCGCCGAGTGATTGCCGCCTTGACGAACACCGAAAGGTTTGCCTTGGCCTTGTCCTGCCCAATGTATTCCGACAAGCGGCGCGGACGCAACGAGTATTGCCAATCGTCCTCAAGCTTGGCACCCGTCGCGATTATGCGTTCGTCCAAAGGTCGTCACCGCCCTTGTAGCCGCGCAGGAAGTCGCCCGCATTGAGCCGCTTGGAATTGGGGGCTTGAAGTTCCAAAATTTCCAGCGAGCCTTCACCCGTGCCGACGAAAAGCTTTTGGTCGACGATTTTAATCTGCGCGGGTGCAAGTTCTATATCGGCGAGCCGAGTCCGCCAAATCTTGAATTTGCCCGCCCGTGCCGAGCCGTACAGCCCGCGTACCAGATTGTGTATTGCCCGCGCAGGTTTTTGCCAATCGATTAGCCCCGTGTCTTTTTTGAGCAGCGGCGCGTAGGTCGAAAGCGAATCGTCCTGCTTGACGGGCTGAATCGTGTCGAGGTTGGCGAGCGTTTCAACCAACAGCTCCGCGCCCGCCGTCATGAGCCGTTCGCGCAATTCGGGCAAAATCATATCGTCGCCAATCGGCACTTCGCGCTTTAGAAGCATATCGCCCGTATCGAGCCCCGCGTTCATTAACATTGTCGTGACGCCCGTGACTTTTTCGCCGTTGATAATCGCCCACTCAATCGGCGCGGCTCCGCGATATTTCGGCAACAGCGAGGCATGAACGTTAATGCAACCGAATTTTGGCACGTCAAGCAGTTTTTGCGGGAGGATTTGTCCGAAGGCAACGACGACGATTAAATCGAGCTTGAAGTCGGCGATTTGCGCGATGACTTCGGGCGCGCGAACTTTGACGGGCTGAAGGACGGGCAGATTGTTTTCTTCGGCAAAGACTTTGACGGGCGGCGGCTGAAGCTTGTGACCGCGCCCTTTTGGTCTGTCGGGTTGAGTGACGACGGCGACGACGTTTGACTTAATGGCGTCGAGCGCGGGCAATGCGAAATCGGGCGTGCCCATGAAAATTATACGCAAATCAAAACCTCCTTAGGGTTTGCAACGCTTGCAGGGGATGTAGCCGGCTTTAACGGCCTCTTCGCGCGCGTTGAAGTAGACGCGATGCTTTTGGTTCATCTTGCGGGCGTAAGTGCAGTTGGCGTAGTGAAATTTCCCGCTGTTTCTGTTGCCGACGTAGCTTGACGCCAAAACCGAAGCGAAAGACGCCGTCAGCACGACGAGCGCAACAATCGCCGCGAAAAATTTTTTCATGACGCACCCTCCTCAGTGGTGCCGCACGACTTCAAATCTGAACAGCGCAACCTTTTCTTCGGGACGAATGCCCGCCTTGCGCTTGGCGATGGCGATTTGCTCTTCGGGTGTGTCGACGCCTTCCAGGTCGGGCAACAGCAAGCCGCGCCGCCCGTCATTTTCGACTATCACGCCGAAACGCCGCGCATCCAAATCCTTCAGGCTGAAAACGCGTTCGGGCTCGCCCAAAACGTCTACGCTGTATTCGATGTCGTCAAGCTCCTCAATCGTCACGGGGTCGAAGCGCGGGTCTCTTGAACAAGCCGAAATCGCATTATGAATAATTTCTTCAGCCAAGTTGTCTTGCGTCGCCGCTATCGTGCCGATACAGCCGCGCAGGTTGCCGTCCTTGTGCAAGCTTACGAACGCGCCCGCTCGGCGATTGGTCAGCTCTTCGGGCAAGTGGTCGGGCAAAACGGCAGTCTTGCGCGTCCTCACGAAGGTTTCAAGGCTGTAGCGCGCCAACTTGACAAAAGCGTCCTCTTTAGCCCTGCGCTTAGCCGCCGCGTCCGCTTTGAAGCGCTCAAGTTGCGTGGCGAAGTTCCGCGAATCGTCAGCCGCGCCGACGTTGAAATAGACAATGCCGTAGCCGACGCCGAACGTTCCCTCGTAAGACAGCCGCTCCGCCTCGACGGCAAGCTTATCCAACGCTCCCGCCATTATCCAGAACGAACGCAAACCGCATTCCGCCGCCCGACTGCAAAGCTTATCGTCCATAGTCAACAGGCTCAAAAAATCTGCGCGGCTCAAGTTGTTCATAAGCTGTCCGTCGAAGATGGGACCCTCGTCAACGAAACCGTAAGGCCCGTCGGCTTTCAGCTTGTGTGACAAATCGCCGCTGGCAAGGAAGAAAATTTTTCGCCCAATTTCGTCCGCGACGTGCGCGATAATCTGTCCAAGCTTGTAATGATCGGCGGCATCCAGCCCGCTCAAGCCTATGCGCAAAAATTTCACGCTGTCGAAGTCAAGCCCCGCCTTTTGCAAGAAACGCAACGGAATCATGGTGCCGTGGTCAAGTGACGGGTTGCGCTCGCCCAATGTGCCTGCCGCCACGCCTTCCGCCATCGTCGACGACGTAAGCTTCTGAACGAATTCGACATCGTAATTGACGGCAAGAGCCACTTGCGGTGCGCGGAATTGTTCCATGGTGCCTGCCGCGCCTTCGCCCGGCGATATGTGAAAGTAGTCGGTGTACATTACCGTATGCGGGCTCGTGATTATAATCGTTTCGGGTTCAAGCTCGACGATACGCCGTGCCACTTCCTCGTAAGCCGTCGTCGTTGCTGAAATTTTTTCTTCCTCGCCGCGTCCGACTTCGGGCAAGATTATCGGCGGATGCGGGACTGCTGCCGCGCCTAATATACTCATTGAATTTGACACCTCCAAAAAAATCAATGCGACAACGCCATTAAAGGCCGCCCAAGGACGGGCGGCCGTCGCCGACGCTTTTGCGTGATGCAAAAACCGTCGGCGCAAGCGAGCTGAAAATATCGGACGGCGCGGGTTGCGACCTTTCGCCCCTGCGAGGGGTCCTTTCTTTTGCAACTTTTCTTTGGACAAGCAAAGAAAAGTTGATCCTAAGCACAAAAGTCATTGACACGTTGAATCGAAGGGACGCGCCCGCCGCCTTAAAGCCACTGATTGAATTTGACACCTCCGAAAATTTTTTTTATTATAACACGTCGAATCAACAAGGCAAAGGAGGCCTCAACATGATAGAAACTGCCGTGGGCTTGGTGGCGGGCGTGCTGATTCTCGCCGCGCTGATTTTTTTCATCCAGTTGCCCTTCAAAATAATTTGGAACAGTATAGTCGGCGGCGTGATTCTTTGGCTCGTGAACTTGACGGGAATTTTGACGATTAAGATAACTTTTATTCATGCGCTGATAGTCGGCGTGTTCGGAGTGCCGGGGCTGATTCTGTTGGCGATTTATCTGAACTTTATCAAGTAGGGAATGAGGGAAGCAGGGAAGCAGCATTCTAATTCCCTATTTCCCTGCTACCATACTTCCCTTACCAAGGAGGCTTTTACGTGGAAAAATACAATCCTCAAGCTATCGAAAAGAAATGGCAAGCGGTCTGGAACGCGCCCGACTACTACCGCACGACCGAAGACGACTCGCGACCGAAATATTACGCGCTGGAGATGTTTCCGTATCCTTCGGGCAATTTGCACATGGGTCACGTCCGCAACTACTCAATCGGCGATGTGGTTGCGCGCTATCGTTCAATGGCGGGCTACAACGTCCTGCACCCGATGGGCTTCGACGCCTTCGGCATGCCCGCAGAAAACGCCGCCATTGCTCACGGAGTCAAGCCCGGCAACTGGACGTTCGCCAATATCCGCAACATGACCGCTCAGCAAAAGGCAATGGGGCTCGCCTACGATTGGAGCCGCGAAGTCGAAACTTGCCGCGCAGATTATTATCGTTGGACGCAATGGCTGTTTGAATTGTTTTACAAGCGCGGGCTCGCTTACAAGAAGGAGGCCGCCGTCAACTGGTGTGACAAGTGCGGCACCGTCCTCGCGAACGAACAGGTTATCGACGGAAAGTGCTGGCGTTGCGATTCGGAAGTCCACAAGAAAAATTTGGCGCAATGGTTCTTCAAAATCACCGCCTACGCCGACGAATTGCTTGCCGACCTCGACAAACTCACGGGCTGGCCGGCTCGCGTCAAGACCATGCAGGAAAATTGGATTGGACGCTCGGAGGGCTTGGAAATCACTTTGGACGCGCCCGAACTCGGCGAAAAAATTTCCGTCTACACCACGCGACCCGATACGTCTTTCGGCATAACTTTCCTCGCGCTCGCGCCCGAACACCCGCTTGTTGAGAAAATCCTCGCGCGCAGCCCGAAAGCCGACGAACTCAAAAAATTTGTCGACAAAGCCCGCGCTCACAGCGACATCGAACGCACGTCAAGCGAATCCGAAAAGGAAGGCATCTTCACGGGCTTCTACTGCGTCAATCCTTTCAACGGCAACAAAGTTCAGATTTGGATAACGAACTACGTCGTCTTTGAGTACGGCACGGGCGCGGTCATGGGCGTTCCTTCGGGCGACCAACGCGATTGGATGTTCGCGAAAAAATACGGGCTCGACATCATCTTGACGCTTCAACCCAAGGGCACGGAGCTTAAGCTTGAGGAAATGGACGCGGCCTACGTCGAACACGCAGGCGTTTTGGTTAATTCGGGCAAGTTCACTGGCATGGACTTCGACGCGGGCTTCAAGGCGATAATGGACGAGGCTGAGGCTCAAGGCTTCGGCAAGCGCAAAGTCAACTATCGTCTGCGCGACTGGCTGATAAGTCGTCAACGCTATTGGGGCGCGCCCATTCCCGTCATCTACTGCGACAAGTGCGGCGAAGTTCTTGTTCCCGAAGAGCAATTGCCCGTTCACCTGCCCGACGACGTCGAATTCAAGCAAGGCGCGTTGAGTCCGTTGTCGACAAGCAAGCACTTCGTCGAATGCACTTGCCCGAAATGCGGCGGTCACGCTCACCGCGAAACCGACACGATGGATACGTTCATTTGTTCAAGCTGGTATTACATGCGCTACACCGACCCGAAGAATGACAAGCTGCCTTTCGCCCGCGACAAAGTCAACTACTGGAGCCCTGTCGACCAATACATTGGCGGCATTGAGCATGCGATTTTGCATTTGCTGTATTCGCGTTTCTTCACGAAGGTTTTGCGCGACGCCGGCATGCTTGACTACGACGAGCCCTTTGCCAACCTGTTGACGCAGGGCATGGTTATCAAGGACGGCGCGAAGATGTCGAAGTCTTTGGGCAACGTCGTGAGCCCCGAAGAGATTATCGGCAAGTACGGCGCGGACACGGCAAGATTGTTTATCCTGTTCGCCGCGCCCGTCGAACGCGACCTGGATTGGAGCGACGAAGGCGTTCAAGGCTCGTTCCGCTTTTTGAATCGCGTCTGGAGGATTTTGAACATTTTCGCCGACGCAATCAAATCGCCCGACACCGCGCAGGTTTTGACGGCAGAGGAGACGGCATTGCGGCGCACGCTTCACAAGACGATAAAAAAAGTCACGGAGGACGTCCGCGACCGCTTTGCGTTCAACACGGCGATAAGCGCGCTGATGGAGCTGGTCAACGCAATGCACGCCTTCCAAGACAAGCCGATTAACCCGACGCTCGCCCGCGAACTTGCCCGCGACCTGCTGTTGATGCTCGCGCCGTTCGTGCCGCACATTTCGGCGGAGTTGTGGAGTCAATTCTTCGACGGCGACGTTCACAAGCAAGCGTGGCCGACCTTCGACGCGAAGGCTGTCGTGGAGGACGAAGTTGAAATCGTCGTGCAGATTAACGGCAAAGTCCGCGACCGAATCAACGTGGCAGTCGGCTTGAGCAAGGCTGACCTTGAGGCGTTGGCGCCGACACTTCCGAAAGTGCAAGCCTTGACGGCCGGCAAGCAAATCGTCAAGATTATCGCCGTCCCTAACAAGCTGATTAACATTGTCGTGAAATAAATCGACTCTCGGAATAACGTTGAGCCCCCTAAGATTGGGGGCTTTTTGTTTGACGGTGCGAACGTTTTTTGCTACACTCGGCGCGGAGATGATTTCATGGGTGAAATTGAAGTTGGCGAATTCATAGTCGAATGGGACGACAACAAAGTCGCGTTGAATTGGAAAAAGCATAAGATTTATTTTGAAGACGCCGCGCTGGTTTTTTTAGACGACAACAGAATTGATTTCCTTGATTAAGATCACAGCGACGACGAGGAACGTTGGAAAGTTATCGGCAGAGTGCGGAACATTTTAGCGGTTATCTACACCGAACGCGGCGAAAAGTATCGAATAATCTCAGCGAGGTATGCAAGTAACGAAGAGGAGGAGGAATATTATGGGCAGTATCCGAGTCTATAAAGGAATGCCGCCGTTGACAGAGGAACAAATTCGCAGACTCGACGAAAACAAACCGAAGTCCGACGACGAAATTGATTTCAGCGACATTCCGCGCATGACCAAGGAAGAACTCGCGAAATTTAAACCTGCGCGGCTTCGGCTGAAAGAATCCAAAAATATCGCAAGCTGAATCAGAAAAGCCCTTCGGAGAATGTCGGAGGGCTTTTTGATTTTTATAACGGTGTCGTAATGTCTAAGCGGAATCATCCGGGCGGCCACGTCATTTTCCTTTTGGCGAGGAAGTGAACGTGCAAATGCGGAACGGTTTGCCCGCCGTCTTTGCCGGTGTTGATTGTGAGCCTAAAGCCCGCCTCGTCGACGCCGAAGTCGGTAGCAAGCTTTGGCACCACGTCGACGAAGATGTGCGCCGCAAGTTCCTTGTCTTCCTGTTGGAAGTGCGCGACGCTCTGAATGTGTTTCTTCGGGACAATCAGCACGTGAACGGGAGCCTTGGGCGACAGGTCTTTGAAGGCGATAACGCTGTCGTCCTCGTAAACTTTTTGCGAGGGGACGGAGCCCGCCGCAATCTTGCAGAAAATACAATCGGCCATTTGAAAACCTCCTTTTGTCAATTAGGGACTGTTGGTAAATGGATTTTAGGATCTACTTTCTTTTGCTCACCCAAAAGAAAGTAGCAAAGAAAAACCTCATGCTTGCCAGCGCGCATTCGCCCTCGCAGGGGCGAAAGGTCGTAACCCGCGCCGTCCAATATTTTCAGCGTGGTTGCGCCGACGGTTTTTGCATCACGCAAAAGCGTCGGCGACGGCCGCCCGTCCATGGGCGGCCTTTAAGGGCGCGTTCGTCGACTTACCATTTGCCAACAGACCCTCATTCGTTGACTCCTACGACGTGCTTGACGCCGTAATATTGCGCTACCAGCATGTTCAGGCAAAAGTACGGATTCTCGTTGACGCCCGCCAAAAACTTCATGTAGGGCACCGCGCTCCTGTCGCCTTGAATTTTTTCGAAGCGGTGACGGACGGGCATTATCGGCAGCTGTATAGGGTCAAGCTCGGCGTTGCGGTGAATGTAGCGCACTTGCCGACGCGCCGCGTTGAATACCGATATGTCGACGTAGATGAACGTCAGGAAGTACGCAACCAGAATCGAAGTCAGCACCGTCGACACCCCGCGCAGGAATTTTGGCGGCAGTTGCAAGTTGAACTTGAGACTTTGCCGCTCCATTTCCAAAATCGCGCTCGTCGACGAAACCAGCACGAACGCCAACGACGGCACCGACACCCGCAAGTTGAATTCGGGGGAAAAGAGCATCGCCGCCGGCACAAGCAAGCCCGCCGTCGCGAACGCCAACATCAAAACATCCGCCGTCGACAAACTTCCGAAGCCGCGCCGCAAAAAATATATGAACATCGGAATCAGCGCAATCAAATCTGCTCCGACGACGCGGTCAAAGCCCTCCGTCAAGTGCTCGTAGAAAAGCTCCTCGGTGTAGACGAAGTTCGGGTGCGCGAACTCCAAGCGTGCGAAATTCCCCGGTGCAAGCAACATGAACGCGCAGCCGACAATCAAAGCCGCCAAGCCCGCCATCATCCACGGACGGAAGACGCCGCGCGCCTTGCACATGGCGATTAGTAACAGCGTCAAGCAGACGGTAGCCAAAGCCCCCGCCTCGTTCGACCAGCCCGCCAACAGCCCAAGCAAAATCATCAGCACGACGTTGAGCGCGGAATTGCCCGCCTCGCGCGAACGCAACGCTTTGACGTACGGCGTAAGGAAAAACAGCTGGAAGAACGCCATCCACATGTAATTGCACGCGCCCGTCAGCCAAAGCATACTCGTCAGCGAACACGCCGCCAACAGAAAAAAACTCAAAAAAATCCAGACCAACGCTTTGCGCGAAATTTTCAGCCACGTGTTGGCCAAGTTGATTATCGTCAAGATTAGGAAGACGAACATCACGGTATTGGCCACGTCGAACACGGGCTTGCCCAGCCATATGAAAAATTGCGCCAGCCCGTGCGCAAAAATCCTGCCGCCCCACGTGAAGTAGTGAGACTCCATCGAGCGGACAATGTCGTTGAGAGATTCGACTCGTTGACGGGTTTCGACTTCGGGCGAGCCGACTTGCATTGCCTCCAAGTTGCCGCCGTGTTCGCCGTCCCAAATGAACGCGTAGGCGTAATCGTCGTGACTTAGCGGCAAAAGCGTCGTCCTTACGAAAAAAAATCCCGCGAACGTCACGAACAGAATCAGCGAGCGCGACGAGTTCAGCGTGCGATTTATGTATTGGAAAAAGCTCAACCGAACGCCTCCTTTACCGCCGCCGCCAAAGTTTTGCCGATGGGTTCGCGAATCACCAATTCGGCGTCGGCATCTGCGCGGGTGGCGGTCTTGTTAATCAAAATCAGGTGTTGCCCGCTGAAGTAGTCAATCAGCCCCGCCGCAGGGTAGACGATTAAGCTGGTGCCGCCGACAATCAGCGTATCGGCTTGAGCAATCGCGCGAATCGCTCCGCCAATCGTTTCGCTGTCGAGGTTTTCGCCGTAAAGGACGACATCGGGCTTGACTGTGCCGCCGCACACTTCGCAGTAGGGAATCGGCTTGTTTTGCATGACGAAATCGATACCGTACTTCGCGCCGCACTTGACGCAATAGCTCCGCCGAATCGAGCCGTGAAGTTCATAAACGACTTGCGAGCCCGCCACTTGATGAAGTCCGTCGATATTCTGCGTGACGACCGCGCTCAAGTGCCCGCGCCGCTCCAATTCGGCAAGCGCAAGGTGCCCGGCATTGGGTTTGGCGTCGAGGTAAACGAAACGCTCACGATAGAACGCAAAAAATTCTTCGGGGTGCTTGACGAAAAAATTATGCGACGCCATCTCTTCGGGCGAAAAAGTTTTATTGAGTTTCTGATTGTAAATGCCGTCGGCACTGCGGAAATCGGGAATGCCCGACTCGGTGGACATGCCCGCGCCGCCGAAGAATACCGCGCTTGAACTTTGCGCCAAAATCTTTCCAAGCCTCTCAACGTCCGTCATATCAATTCGCCTCCCAAGAAATTTTTTTTACACGACAAACTCTAGCGAATTTTAATTCACGCCGCCGCTTTTGGCAACAGATTCAGTCAACAAATCGCTTGAAAAAATCTTGAAACCGCCAACGCCTTCCCGTATAATGAAAAAAATTTTTGAGGAGGCTTATCGAATGCAGTCAATCGTAAAGGATATGTCGCTCGCGCCGTCGGGTCACGACAAAATCGAATGGGTCAAGAACTTCATGCCGGTGATGAGCGCGATAGACAGAGAATTTTCGCAAAGCAAACCGTTCGCGGGCAAGCGGCTGTCGATAACGTTGCACTTGGAGGCGAAGACGGCTTACATGGCGGAAGTGTTCATGCACGCGGGCGCGGACGTGGTTATCACGGGCTCGAATCCGCTTTCGACTCAAGACGACGTGGCGGCGGCCTTGGTTGAAGACGGCGTCACTGTCTTCGCTACTCACGGCTGTTCTGCCGAAGAGTACAACGACTATCTGAACAAGGCGGCGGACTTCGCGCCCGACATCTACATAGACGACGGCGGCGACTTCACGGAACTTTTGCACACGACTCGCCGCGACGCGCTGGAAAAAGTTATCGGCGGCTCGGAGGAGACGACGACGGGCGTATTGCGGCTTCGCGCTTTGGAGCGGCAAGGCAAGCTCGCCTACCCGATGATCGCCGCCAACGACGCCTATTGCAAATTTTTGTTCGACAATCGCTACGGCACGGGGCAATCGACGTGGGACGGGATAATGCGCACGACGAACTTGGTTGTGGCGGGCAAGACGGTCGTTATCGCGGGCTACGGCTGGTGCGGCAAGGGCGGCGCAATGCGGGCTCGCGGGCTCGGCGCGAATGTCATTGTCACGGAGGTTGACCCGATTAAGGCGATTGAGGCGGTCTTCGACGGCTTCCGCGTCATGCCAATGGCGGAGGCGGCTAAGGTCGGCGATATTTTCTTGACGCTCACGGGCGATAAGGACGTTATCACGGGCGAACACTACCCGCTGATGAAAAACGGTGCCATGCTCGCCAATGCCGGTCACTTCGACGTTGAAATCAACATCCCCGAACTCGCCGCGCAGTCCGTCAGCCGCAAGGTCGTCCGCAAGAACGTTGAAGAATTCCTCCAGCGCGACGGCCGCAAGATTTACCTTTTGGCGGAGGGGCGGCTCGTTAATCTTGCTTCGGGCGACGGACACCCCGCAGAGATTATGGATTTGAGTTTCGCCGTGCAATTCTTCAGCGCGGCGCACATCCTCCACAATCACGACAAGCTCGACAAAAAAGTTTACCTCATGCCCGAAGAGATTAACGCCAAAATCGCCGAGATTAAGCTTGAGTCAATCGGCGTTCAAATCGACACGCTCACCGACGCGCAACGCGAATACCTCGGCTTATGAATACGACAATCGACGGGCGGCTCTTCGAGTGGGACGACGCCAAAAATAAAATCAACAAAATTAAGCACGGCATCAACTTCAAGACGGCGGCGAAGGTTTTCAGTGACCCGAATTGTTTTGAAGAATATGACGGTAAGCATTCGCAAGACGAAGAACGATGGAAAGCCATAGGCATGGTTGACGACATTTTGATGGTAATATACACTGAACGCGGAGAATCCATTCGTTTGATTTCGGCGCGAAAAGCCGAACCGGAAGATAGGAGGAAATATTATGGCGACCGTATTTTATTTTTTGCCGAAGAATGCGCCCCTGACGGAGGAAGAGAAAGCTGAGATTGCCGCCTTGAAAGACCGCCCCATTGTCTACGACGAAGACTGCCCTCCCACGACTAAGGAAGAAGCCGACGAGGCTATCTACCTCATGCGCAAGTACAAGACGCGCCGTATCACGAAAGAAATTTTGATGGCAGAATTCCCCGAACGGTTTCAAAAGCACAAAACGGAGGCAGCAGGATGAATGATTTTGTTATCGGCGGCGTGAAGATGTTCAAGCCCGACGGCACGGTCGAGGCGGCGAACATTCACGTCAGCGGCGATAAAATTTCAAAGATAACTCAAGGCGAAATCGACGGCTCAACGGTTATCGACGGGCGCGGCAAGTTCGCGACGCCGGGGCTGGTCAACGCCCACACTCACGCCTCAATGACTTTGCTTCGCAGCTATTCCGACGACAAAGCTTTAATGGATTGGTTGCAAAAGGACATTTGGCCTGTCGAAGACAAAATGACTCGGCGCGATATTTATTGGGGCGCGGCACTTGCGGCGGTCGAAATGATTCGCGGCGGGACGACTGCCTTTGCCGATATGTACGGTCCTTGCATGGAGGAGGTTGCCAAGGTCGTCGACGAAGCGGGCTTGCGCGGCTGTTTGAGTCAAGGGCTGATAAGTTTCGCCAACGGCGACAAAAAGCTTGCAAGCAATATCGAGCTGTACAAAAATTTTCACGGCTCGGCGGACGGCAGAATAACCGTCATGTTCGGCCCGCACGCGATTTACACTTGCCCGCCCGATTATCTTCGCAAGGTTGCCGACGAGGCGGCGAAGTTGGGCGCGGAAGTCCACATGCACATGAACGAGACGCAAGGCGAAATCGACGACTGCGTTAAGGCTTACGGCAAGCGTCCGTTTGAAGTCGTGGCGGAGACGGGACTTTTCGACAACGGAGCATTGGCGGCTCATTGCGTCTGGTTGAGTGACGCGGAAATCGAAATCATCAAGCGCAAAAAAATTCGCGTGGCGCACAATCCCGGCTCGAACATGAAATTGGCAAGCGGCATCGCGCCCGTAACGAAACTGCTTGCCGAAGGCGTGACGGTCGCCCTCGGAACGGACGGCGCGTCCAGCAACAACAATCTTGACATGCTGGAGGAGGTAAGGCTTGCGGCTCTGCTTGCCAAGGTCGACACGCTCAACCCGCTTGCCGTGCCCGCCGCGCAGGCTTTGCAGATGGCAACCGAATTCGGCGCGGAGGCTCTCGGCTTGAAGCAAGTCGGGCGGCTGGAGGCGGGTTGCAAGGCTGACATCGTGCTTTGGGACATGAACGGCGTCGAGTGGTTGCCGAATTACAATCCCGTGTCGCTTTTGGTATACTCGGCGAATGCCTCGACAGTCGATACGGTCATCGTCGACGGCAAAATCTTAATGCAAGGTCGCGAGCTGAAAACCTTGGACGAAGAAAAAATCTGCGCGGAGTTCACGGCTTGCGCCAATCGTCTGACGGGCAAGTAAATGACGGGGCTGGTAATACGCAGGCATTGCGTATCGGCGCGGTGATTAGCTGAAGTTGTCGGACGCCACGGCGCGCTAACTGTTCCGCCGCTTTTAAAGCGGCCGCAGAGTTCACGGCTTGCGCCAATCGTCTGACGGGCAAAGCTTAAGTTGCGGCACGCCAACCTTTGCCCGCGAACAAACCCCTTGTATTTTTGAAAACAGTCGTCTATAATGCGCCCTGAAAGGGGATGTTTGACATGGTAGGTTACACGCTTCGCCAAGAACGCGAGCGACAAAATTTATCCGTAAGTGACATTGAACAGGGCACAAGCATACGCACTGCTTACATAGAGGCTATCGAAAACGGCGAATACGACAAACTGCCGGGCAAAGTCTACACCAAGGGCTTCGTCAAAAACTACGCGAAATTTTTGGGATTAGACACCGACGCCGTTGCCAAAGAGTTCGCGGCCGATATGCACGAGCTTGAGGCAACGCCCGAACCTGAACCCGCACCGAATGCCGCAGAGTCCGCGCAGGCTCCCGAAAAACCCGCTGAAGTCAAGCCCGCAAAGCCCGAAAGAAAACCGTTGGGGCATTCCATTCAGGAAGAAAGTCGTTTCCCGCAAAGCAAGTTAATCGTGGCGGCGGTCGTCCTGCTTGCGATATTGGCGGGCAGTGCATGGGCATTCCTTTCGGGCTCGGACGACGATGTTGCAAAAGTCAATACGCCCGCGCCTCAAGAACAGCCCGCAGCTCCCGAACCGCCTCCCGTCGAAAATCCTACGCCCGTTGCGCAAGCCAATCCTGCACCCGCGCCCAAGGCTGACGTCGTGGCAGTTCAAGCGCGTTTCAATGACCGTTGCTGGGCTCTGGTTACCGTCGACGGCTCAGTCGTTCAAGAGGGCGTTATTGAGGGCGGACAAACCATTTCGTGGGAAGGCAAGGAAAATATCAGCTTCCGCCTCGGCAATGCCGGCGCGGTCGAATTCTTCCAAGACGGCAAGAGCCTCGGCGTTCAAGGCGCGATTGGCGATGTCGTCGATAAAACTTTCACCCGTAGCTAGAATCGTCAAACAAAAATCCTCGGTTGCTTTAAAAGCGCAAGCTTGAGGCTTGACCCAGATAGCGCGTTCAATCATTCATAACCGCAACTACTCGCCGCGTATTGTGGCGAGAATTTTTTTTTGCTATTATGGCAGAAAATTTTATAGGAGGCGACGGCTTTGCGATTAATCGGCATTGCGACTTGCATGTTGGCTGCGCTGATTGCCGCCGTGATTTTGCTTTTGCCCGAACCCGAAGGCTTCCCGATTCTGGAATATCATCAGGTGACGGACAAGCCGCTTGACCCCGCCTTTGATGTGTACAACGTGCCGCCTGCCGCCTTCGCCGAACAACTGGACTATCTGCAGGCGGAGGGCTACACGACGATAACGCTCAACGATTTCATGTACGCGGTGCGCGGCTACAGGAAATTGCCCGAAAAGCCGATTGTCCTGACCTTCGACGACGGCTACGCCGACAATTACTCGGAGATGCTGCCGATATTGGAGGCGCACGGCATGACGGCAGTCATCTACGTCATATCGAACGAACTGGGCAAGGCGGGCTACCTGACGTTCGACGAGCTAAAGGACATGCAACGGCGCGGCATCGAAATAGGTTTGCACACGGCTGACCATTTGGCACTGACTTCGCTGGACGAGGCGGCAAGGCGGCGGCAAGTGCGCGAATCGAAAATCCTTTTGGAGTGGAGCGGGCTTGAGGCGATAGGCAGTCTGTCCTACCCCAACGGCGCGTACAATCCCGAAGTCGAACAGCTTTTGCGCGAGGAAAATTACTTGACGGCTGTGACGGGCGAGGCGGGCTTGAATACGCTTGAAACGAATCCCTACGAGCTTTACCGCATACACATACGCCGCCCGCGCTTCGGGCTGACGGAATTCAAGCTTCGTTTGTTCAAGGCGACGTTCTTCGCCAAGTTGCGGAACATTTTCTAGGTGCTGTTGCTAAAAAAGTGCGCAACGAATTTTGAGGCCGCCAAGGATGGCGGCCGCGCCGCGTACTGAGCGTGACGCGAAGTAGCGGCGCACACACGGCTGACTGGGACGCGGACGTTGCGGCGGTGGTCGCTATCCGCCCCTGCGAGGCGGGTTTCTTTGCTACTTTCTTTCCCCGGCGAAAGAAAGTAGATCCTAAATATAAGAGCTAATCGAATCGCCGAATCGGAGCCGACAATTTACCAACACGCCCTAATCCCTTGCCCCTCATTCGGCAGGAAAATGGCGTTGTTGGCAGAATGAAATTTCAATCATAAAAAAAATCGCGAGGAGATTTTTATGGACATAGGTCAAGAGGCAAAGAGTTGGATAATTTCAATCACATCAGCAGTCTTGGTGGCATTGCTGATTCGTTATTTTATCGTGGAGCTGTACGTCGTCGACGGTCCGAGCATGCAACCGACATTGCAGGACGGCGAGCGGCTGGTCGTAAACAAATTCATTTACCATTGGCGCAACCCGCTGAAGGGCGAGGTCGTCATCTTCCGCTATCCGCGAGACCACAGCCGCGACTTTATCAAGCGCGTAATAGCGACGGGCGGCGACACCATCGAGATTAAAGACGGTCACGTTTTCGTCAATGACGCGCTTGTCAACGAGGATTACATATCGGAAAAGACGCGCACCGAATATCCCAAGCAAACCGTGCCCGAAGGTACGCTTTTCGTCTGCGGAGACAATCGGCGCAACTCATTGGATTCGCGCTTCCCCGACGTGGGCTTCGTGCCGTTGGAACTCGTCAAGGGCAAGGCCGCGCTGATTTTCTGGCCGATTGACTACATTGCCGCTCTGCCGTGAACAGCAACTTCTACGCGGCAATAACGGTCGTCCTGTGGGGAGCAATGCCCGCGCTTACCAAAGACTTGCTCAACGCCCTGCCGAATTTCGAGACGTTGGCTTTAAGCTCTGCGTTCGCGTTTTTGTTTCTGTTCGCGGTGAACAGGCGGGAAGGCACGCTTAAAAATTTTTCGGCGGAAGAAATTTTGACGGCGGCGGGCTTGGGCTTTTTGGGGCTGTTCCTGTATTCGGCGTTTTTCTACTACGGCTTGGCGCGCATGACATCGCAAGAGGCTTGCATACTCAACTACCTGTGGCCGCTGATGATAGTTTTGTTTTCCTGCCCGATACTGGGCGAGCCGCTGACTAAGCGAAAACTTTTGGCGGTCGGGATGTCGTTCGTCGGCGTGGTCGTGATGATGGGCGGCGCGTCCGATTTTTCGGCGGAAAAGCTTTGGGGCGCATTGGCTTGCGTGACGGCGGCGGCGTGCTACGGTTTATTCTCGGTGCTAAACAAAAGGCGGCGGCTCAACCAAAAGCTTGCCATGATGATAATCTGGGCTGTGACGGCGATTTGCGCATTCGCGGCGGGATATTTTTCGGAGACGTGGCTTTTGCCCGGCGCACGGCAAATCGTCGGGCTGCTGTGGCTGGGCGTCGTGATTAACGCGGTCGCCTATCTGACGTGGGCATTGGCTCTGGAGAAAACGTCTAACACTGCGCGGACGGCGAATCTTGCCTATCTGGTGCCGATATTGGCGATTTTTATATCGACGTTTGCTTTCGGCGAAGAACTGTCGCCCGCCGTGATTCCCGCGTTGATTCTGATACTCGGCGGCATTTTAATCAACAAGTGAATTACGAGGCTAGAAATGCGCAACATTTCGTTTCGGCGCGGCGATTAACTTTGAAGTGTCGGACGGCACGGCGCGTTATCTGTTCCGCCGCTTTCAAAGCGGCCGGCGGCATTTTAATCAACCAGTAAATCTTGCACGATTGGAGGTTGTTAGTTTGTTTGGGAAAAGTGTTACAGCCATTAAAAATTTTTCGGCGGAGGAAATTCGTACGGTCTTGGACGCGGCTTACAAGTTCAAGCAAATCATTCGGCGCGGCGGCAATAAAAAGCTGTCGAACCTGCGCGGCAAGGCGATAGTCAATCTGTTTTACGAGCCGTCGACGCGAACGCGTACGTCCTTTGAGCTGGCGGGCAAGTACCTCGGCGCGGACGTGGTAAGCATAAACAGCGGCACCAGTTCAATCGTCAAGGGCGAAAGTCTTCGCGACACGTTGAGGACGATTGAGGCGATGGGCGTCGATGCGATTGTCATGCGGCACAAGGCGGAGGGCGCGGCCGATTTCGCGACGCAAGTCGTCAAGCCCGTGATAATCAACGCAGGCGACGGTGCTCACGCGCACCCCTCGCAAGCACTGCTTGACTTGTTCACGATTGAACAGCGCAAAGGTCGTTTGGCGGGGCTCAAGGTTGCGATTGTCGGCGATATCCTTCACAGCCGCGTTGCCCGCTCCGATGTCTACGCTATGACGCGCATGGGCATGGAAGTTCGCTTTGCGGGCTTCAAGACGCTGTTGCCGAGATTTTTTGAGTTCGACGGCGTGAAAGTTTACGAAAGCCTCGACGAGGCGATTAGCGGCGTCGATGTGATTAACGTCCTGCGCATTCAGCTTGAGCGGCAACAGGCGGGGCTTTTCCCTTCGACGCGGGAATATGCGCGGGTCTTCGGCATTAACGACGAACGCTTGAGGCTTGCGGCGGACGACGTGCTTATCCTGCATCCGGGGCCGCAGAACAAGGGGCTTGAAATTTCGTCGGCAGTCACCTATTGCGAGCAGTCGGCGATTCACGACCAAGTTCAAAACGGCGTGGCAGTTCGCATGGCTTTGCTCGATTTGACATTGGGAGGCGGCGCGTGATGTTTTTTCTCAGCAAAGACGGTGCCACTGCTCTCAACAGTTCGTTCGTGAAAGGACTCTTTATCGACTGGTCATACGGAGTTGTAGCAACTGTATACGCCAAAACCTCAAACAGTTCATATAAAGAGGGTTCAACTGATGATGTTTGGCTGGCGACATTCAATACTGGTGATGGGGAAAAAAATTTCAGAGCGGCAAAAAAATATCTGGCAAATTTGGTCAAGATATTGAACGGAGGCGGCGAATGATGTTTATCAGACTTCGCAACGAAGATTATATCAACACTGACGAAATAAAAATTTTCAGCCTGACGCACGGCGACGAACCGATTGCGCGCGCTGTCGAAAAGAACGGCGAAGTTCACGACGTAAAAGGTTTTTCCAACCGTCACGAGGCGGAAAAGTGGCTTGCCGACCTGATAACCGAATTGAACGGGGGCAAAGTCTTATGAATCAAACGTGGCAGTTCCAAAATAAATTTCAATCGTTGCTGATTCGCGGCGGGCGAGTGCTTGACCCTGCCAACGACTTCGACGACAAGGCAGACGTTTTGATTGTCGACGGGAAAATCGCGGCGGTTGCGCCCGACATCGATTCCCCCGCGCAGATTGTCTACGACGCGGCGGGCAAGCTTGTCGTGCCGGGACTGATTGATATGCACGTCCACCTCCGCGAGCCGGGACAGGAGGCTAAGGAAGACTTCCTAAGCGGCGCAAAGGCGGCGGCAGCGGGCGGCTTCACGACGGTCGCCACTATGCCCAACACATCCCCCGCCGTCGACAACGCGGCATTGGTTCGGGCTATGGTTAAGCGCGCCGAGGACGTCGGGCTTGTCAACATAAAAATTATCGGCGCAGTCACCAAAGGGCAGCAAGGGCAGGAACTTGCCGAAATGCGCGATATGATGACGGCGGGTGCGGTTGCCTTCAGCGATGACGGACACTTCGACGACAACGCCAGGATTTTCCTAAACGCGCTGGACTATCTGCACGACACGGGCAAGGTTATCATTTGTCACGAGGAGGAGACCGAGCTTGTCAAAGGCGGCGTCATGAACGAGGGCAAACGCTCTGCCCTGCTTGGGCTCAAAGGACGCCCGACGGTCGCCGAGGACATTGCGGTTGCGCGAGACGTTTTGCTTGCCGAATACACGGGCGGGCGCGTTCACATTGCGCATATCAGCTCTGCGCGGGCGGTCGATATCGTTCGCGAGGCTAAGCGGCGCGGCGTGAAGGTTACGGCCGAAGTCACGCCGCAACACTTGACTATGACGGAAGATTTGGTTAATCCCGCCGATGCGTCGACGAAAATTAACCCGCCGCTTAGGACGCAAGCCGATTGCGAGGCGATGTTGGCGGGTTTGCTTGACGGCACGATTGACGCGATTGTTACAGACCATTCGCCGCACGCGCCTGAAGAAAAAGACCGAGAATACATTTACGCGCCGAGCGGCTTCCCCGGCTTGGAGACGAGCGTCGGCGTCTTGCTGACCGAGCTGTATCACACGGGCAAGATTGATTTGCAGACGTTAATCAGCAAGATGACGGCGGAACCTGCGCGGCTGTTCGGGCTTGAGGCGGGGACGTTGTCTGTCGGCGCGCCCGCTGACGTGACGATTATTGACCCCGAATTGACTTGGACGGTCGACGCGAAAAATTTTTACACGCGCGGAAGTCATTCGCCGTTCGTCGGCCGCAAGCTGAAAGGTCGGGCGGTCGCCACAATCGTCCGCGATAACCTAATGACGCTCAACCAATGAAAAATTTCCGCCCCCTGCCGAAGCGCGGGGGTTTTTTTGCGCCAAAATCTTGTACCTTTCCCCTTGCCCGTGATATAATCGCGAAAAATTTTTTTGGAGTGATTCACATGTTTGGTATCGGAGTCCCCGAACTCATTTTGATTTTGATAATCGGCTTGGTCGTCTTCGGCCCCGGCAAGTTGCCCGGTGTCGGCAAGGCATTGGGTCAAAGCATCAAGGAATTCAAGCAGGCGAATTCCGACGACCCCAAGACCATCGACGTAGCCGAACAAAAAAAACTTGACGCCGAGAAAAAATGAGCGAGCCTGAAAAAAATTCCGCGCAGGACGAACAAGACAAAGTTCCCGCCGAGGACGACGGCACCATGCCGTTGCTTGAACACTTGGCGGAGCTTCGTTCGCGGATAATCAAATCGCTGTTGGCAATTGCGTTCGGCAGTGGCGTGGCGTATCTTTTCCTGGACGAAATCACGCAGTGGCTGACTTTGCCCGTCGGCAAGCTCTACTACATGAAACCCGGCGAGGCATTCTTCACGTATCTGAAAATCGACATAGCGGCGGGCTTTTTAATTGCCTTGCCGATAATTTTTTATCACGCGTGGAGATTCTTCCTGCCCGCGCTGACGAAGGGCGAGCGTTCCGTCTTGGGAATACTGGTGCCCGCGTCGGTGGCGTTATTCTTCGTGGGCTTGGCGTTTTCGTTCTTCCTCATCTTGCCGACCGCGCTGAAATTCTTCATGGGCTTCGGCGAGGAGTCTGAAAATCTGCAAACGATGTTCTCATTCGGTAGCTACTTCGAGTTCGTGATATTGTTCGTGCTACCGTTCGGCTTCGTCTTCGAGTTGCCGCTGGTGATAATCGTCTTGGGCAAGCTGGGCATTTTGACGAGCGAGAAGCTGGGCAAGTATCGCCGCTACGTATTTTTCTTTTCGTTCGTTATCGGCGCGCTGGTCACGTCGCCCGACGTGATAACGCAAGTCGCCGTGGCAATCCCCGTCGTCCTGCTCTACGAGGTCGGCTATCTTGTCGTGAAGTACATCCTAAGGCGGTGACGGCATGAAAATGTTTTTGGCGGAATTTTTGGCGGCAATCTGCGCGGCGTTGGTTTTGAGCCACTACTTCAGCGATAAGCCTGCCGAGCCTCCGCCTCAAAAGGTTATCGTTCAAGTCGAACAGCAGACCGTTGCCCCCGTCAAGCCGTCGAACGTCGACGCACCACCGCCCGCTGAGGACGAGCCGAAAAATTATTTTGCCAACGGTCAATTCAAAGTCGGTGCAGACTTGCCTGCGGGCGAATACCTTGCTGTCGGCACGGGCTACGTTGAAGTCGCCAAGTCGAGCGGCGGCGGCGTGAACAACATCCTCGTCAACGACAACATCGAAAACACGCAACGCTACATTGCAGCCGCTGACGGCGAATACGTCAAAGTCACGGGCGATATAAAGCTGTATCCTTCAGCGGACGCGCCCAAGCTTGACACGAGCGGCAAATTGCAGGCAGGGCAATACAAGGTCGGCGTCGACATTCCTCCCAGCGAATACAAAATCTTTTTGGAGGCTGGCGGCTACTTCGCCGTCACGAAAGACACGCGTCACGCCTACGTCAAGAATCAGTTTACGAACGAAGGCGGACAATTCTACGCCACGGTCGCCGAAGGGCAATATTTGCAGATAAAGGCAGGCACGGGCGAATTCGTCGGAGCCGCTCAATAAAAAAAATCCCCTGCAACTTCGCGGGGGATAATTTTTTTGCCCGAAAAAAAATCAGTCCAGTTCGTTGGCGTCCTTAGGGTTGTGAGCCAAAATTTTCTTGCCGCTGAACATGCTTGAAATTTCGCTTTCGCCCTCCATGAACTCGGCGCGAATGACCATGTACAAATGCCCGATGGCGAAAAGGATTATGAACCAGGCAACGTAGTGGTGAATGTAATGGGACATCATTTCGCTGCCGACAAGCACGTTGACCCAGCCGAAAAGCATTCCGCCCGTCGACGAGGGATTTGTCATGAAGTACATGGCGAAGCCCGTCAAAATCTCAATGGCAAGCAAAACGTACAGAGCGGCATAGGAACCGCGAGCCAACGGATTGCGCAGGAAGGAGGCGTGATGCGGTCTTATCAGCATGTAGTGGAGCGCAACGTCGACGGTCTCTTCGTAGAAATGCCCCTCCCACACGCGCGGGAACAGACGGTCGCCCTTGTTGATTATGAAGCCGTAAATCCGCAGAATCAACGACGCGCACAGGATAAACGCCGACGTGAAATGAATGTCGCGCACCAAATCCATTGACGTTATCGAAAAGACGGGCTCGGTTATCGCAACGTTCATGGGCTTGGTTATCAGCAAACCCGTCGCGAAGAGTATCACGATTTGAGACGCCATAATCCAATGGAAAATGCGCAGGAACGGGCTGAAGATGTAAAATTCCTTGCGCTTGACTTCCTTGACAGATTTAATCGCCACAGCCAATCACCTCCCGTAAGGGTCGGTCGAAATGATATTAATCTCTTCACCCTTGGCGTTATACATGTGCGTCGCGCAAGCCATGCACGGGTCGAACGAGCGGACAACCTTTGCGATTTCGAGCGGCTTGTTCGGGACGGCAACGTGAGTCGTCATCATTGCCTGTTCGTATGCGCCGTGACCTGCCTGGTCGTCGCGCGGGCAAGCATTCCACGTCGTCGGGACGATGCATTGATAGTTGCTGGTCTTGCCGTCCTTAATGCAAACCCAATGGCTCAACGCGCCGCGCGGAGCCTCGTACAGACCGACGCCCATGCATTCGGGAGCCCACGTTTCGGGGAACCATTTTTCATTGTTCATGGTCGCGGTGTCGCCCATTTTGATGTTGGCAACGAGCTTGTCGAAGAAGAACTTGTTAATCTCTGCGGCAAGTTGCGCGTCGAGGCAACGGCAGGCGGTGCGTCCCAACATGGTAGGCATCCAGACTTCGGCACCCACGCCCAAGACGCTTGAGACCGCTTCAATCTGCTTAAGCATGAGCTGTTCAGCCCAAGTCGGGTCGGGGAGCAAACCTTTGGCGGCTTTGGTGTAGATGATGATGTAATGCGCCAAGGGTCCCACTTCACAGAGCTTGCCCTTCCACTTCGGAGTTTTGAGCCAAGAATATTTGCCAGCCTCGTTGAGGGTTTCCCACATGGTCGGCGTGCCGGTCTTCGGGCCGGTGTACTTGTCCTTCGTGACGCCTTCCCACGGGTGCAAGTCCTTCGCGCCGCCGTCGGGATATTCATACCAAGCATGTTCGACGCCCTCGGTGAAGTTCTCGGGAGCCTTCAAGTCTTCGGCAGTGACGGGCGTGAAAGTCGCATTGGCAACGCCGTTGCCGAAATTTTCAACGACGCCGTTCGAGCGGACAAGCAGATTGTCGAAGTAGCCGCCGCCGTTGGACGTGCCCTTGTAGCCGTGAAGCGGATAGTCGCCGAAGGCAAGCACGCGCGTTTTCGACAAGCCGCCGCCGTCGACGCGTCCCGCCTTCGCGTAGATGACGCCGATAGCCACAAGGTCGGGCAGATAGTAGTTGTTGACCAAGTCGCGAGCCATGTTGATAGCCCTGTCGACAATCGCCAGGCGTGCCGTGTTAATCGGAGCGTTGCCGTCCGTCATCGAAATGGAACAGGGCATTCCGCCGACAGCGTAGTGAGGATGCGGATTCTTGCCGCCGAAGATGACGTGCGGCGTGATAATTTCGCGTTGCTTGTCGAGCATTTCAAGATAGTGAGCCACAGCCATAAGATGAACTTCGGGAGGCAAGAGCTTGTAATCGGGATGATCCCACCATTGCGCGGCGAAGATACCGAGCTGCCCGCTTGCCACGATAGCTTGAACCTTTGACTTGATGGCGGCGAAGTATTGAGGCGTTGCGGCGGGGAAGTCGTGAGGATAAGCTTCGGTCGCCACTTCGTCAGGAACTTTGATGTTAAGCCTGTAAGCGTTGAGAACCGCCGTTTGAAGTTCTGCAGTCTTGGCGGGGTCGGCAGCAAGTGCTTCGACGGGACTAACCCAATCGAGCGCGTGCAGGTGGTAGAAGTGAATCAAATGGTCTTGAACGGTGAGCGTCGCCGCCATGATGTTGCGAATGTAGTTGGCATTGTTCGGGATTGAAATACCGAGGGCGTCTTCGACGGCGCGGACGGAGGCGAGGGCGTGAGCGGTCGTGCAGACGCCGCAAATCCTCTGAATGTAAGCCCAAGCGTCGCGGGGGTCGCGGTCTTTCAAAATCAGTTCCAAGCCACGCCAAGCCGTGCCGCTGCTAATCGCGTCGGTGACGGTGCCGGTCGTTTCGTCTACGGTTATTTCAACGCGCAAGTGCCCTTCAATTCGCGTGATAGGGTCTACTACAACGTGTTGCATAAAAAAATCTCCCTTCGGTCGGTTTTAAGGGAAATAGGGAATTAGGGAATCAGTCTGCTTCCCTATTGCCCTGCTTCCCTAATTCCCTAGTCATGATGTTCGTCGTCGATAAGATTTTCGCGGCTGTTGCGCTGAACGATACTTGCCACGGCATGACCGACAACGCCCGCCGCCGTCAAGACGCCGAGCCCTACGCCGATTTTGTCAGCGTCGCCAAGCTTGCCGTATTGCGGCAGACGAGCCGTGAAGGGGTCTTCGTCCCAGAAATTTGAATTCGAGCAACCGATACACGGCGCGCCCGATTGAATGGGATAACTCATGCCCTGCCACCAGCGCAAATTGCCGCAAGAGTTGTAAGTTTCGGGGCCGCGACAGCCGAGCTTGTAAAGACACCAACCCGCCTTTGCGCCCGCGTCGTCGAAAGTTTCCGCGAACATGCCCGCGTCGAAGAACGGGCGGCGATAGCATGTGTCGTGAATTCTGTTGCCGTAAAATTGTTTCGGACGTCCGTCACCGTCGACGGGCGGAATGGTGCCGAAAAGCGCGACGTGCATAACGACACCCGTCATAACTTCGGGAATGGGCGGGCAGCCTGGGACTTTGACGACGGGCTTGCCGCCGACGAACCGCTCAATGCCCGCCGAGCCCGTAGGATTGGGTTTGGCCGCTTGAATGCCGCCGTATGCCGAACACGAGCCGTAAGCGATAATCGCCGCCGCGCCCTTGGCCGCCTTCTCCAAAAGGTGCGTGAACGTGTGGCCGCCCGACATGCAGTAGACGCCGCTGTCTTTGGTGGCAATCGCGCCTTCGACGCAAAGAATGTATTGCCCGTTGTATTTGGCAATGGTTTCGTCGAGATGCGCCTCAAACGGTGCTCCGCAGGCCGCGCTGAGCAAATGGTCATACTCAAGCGCGATAGACGACAAGACGACGTCCGAGGCGAGCGGCGCGCCCGAACGTATGAACGATTCGTCACAGCCCGTGCATTCGTGCCCGTGAATCCAGATAACTACAGGCAGCGGCTTATTTTCCGCAGCCTCCACGACTTTCGAGAACATATCGGTGCTGAAGCCCATAAGCGAAGTCAGCGCGACGCAACCCTTCAAGAAGCTCCGACGACTGAAGCCGCGCCGCAGATATGCCTCCCATAAACTCTCCCTTTTTTCCAATTTCCGCCCCTCCTTAACTGCAATGCGTAATGCGGAATGCGCAATGCGGAATAAATGAGTTCCAAAAAATTTTATCACGACTTGCGCAATATGAATACGATATCGGTAACCACTTTCGCCAAAATCTTTTCAAATCCTGCCCGACGTTGAACGCCGCAACAAAAAACGCCCTCCGAACGTCGAAGGGCTGAAAATTTTTCTGTGCGGTTTAAAAGTCGAAGTATTCTTTCCTGTGATGCGCAATCAATTCAGCGTCGTTGGACAAAAGCCCTGCCTCGCCGAACGTGTTAAGTTTCCCGTCCTTTGTCAGCACGTTGTAACTGGACAGCACCAAAAATTTATCGTCGCAGATGAAAACCTTCGCGTGCGTGTCCGTCCGCTTGATTTTGAAATTCGGATAGCGACGGAAAGTTGCTTTGAGCCTTTCGGCGGTCTCTTTCGTTTTTCGATTCCCGACAGCATCCTCCTCGCCGATGCCGTAAAAAATTTTTATCGTCACGCCGCGTTCAAGCAGTTTACGAAATTTTGGCTCGTAGCTTGTTGTCACGTTATTTAATCTCATTGCCGTCACGTCCAGTTCAACTTGAGCCGACTCGACTGCCTCGTCAAAGCGTTGCCGAATCTCTTCGTCCTTGAGCGGTTGAAGTTCCGAACTTTTAACGCGTTCTGCTGATTGCAAAGCTTGCGGGCTTATTTTCGTGCGGAATTCAATGTAGCGTTCAAAACACCGCTCGAAAGATTTTTTAGCTGCCGAAACTTCCGCGTCAAGATTTTCGTTGAGTTTGTCGTTTTTGTCGATGACTTTCAGCGAACCGTAAGATTGCACGACCTGCGCGGCGTCGCGAATGATTTTTCGATAATTTTCGTTGCAACCGACTTTCGGCGCGGTGAAAGACAGCGCAACCAAATGTTGAAAAAATTCTGCGGAACGATAGAATTCGTGATTCATCTCGCGCAAAACCTTAAAACCTTTTTCTACGCCGTCGAAATAAATTTTATCGGACTCGCGCCGCTTCTCGTAAGCTGCCCGTTGAGCCGTTGCTTTTTTGTGGGCGTCCGCTATCTGATTGTGAGCGACAAGCCCCGCTACGGCAATCGCGGGCAAGAAAAATGCTGCTCCCAAAAGAGCCGCGCCGCCTGCCATGCCGAGCCCGCCGCTTGCCAAGGTGCCGCCGCCCAAAGCCGCAAGCACAGCATGCACGTATGCGGTGCCCGTCAAGCCGGAAATGGCCGCGCCCGTGCCCGCCGTGCCGAAAGCCGTTATGAGCCCGACCGCACTGACGCCGACGCCCAAGCCCGCTCCGAATCCGCTTTTTATCGCAGTGCTTCCGTCGAAGGTAACTTGCTTGTCTTCGTTCCCGGCGAGAAATTTGTTCAGATTGTTTTCGGAAAAATTTTTCGCCGAAACTTCGCGGTCAAAATAAATTTTCTCCAGCGTATTCAAAGTATCGAACTGCTTGCGCACGCCGTCGACAATCCGCAAATAATCTTCCTGAATTGTTTTGAAGTCGCGCTTATAGTGTTCGGCATTGCTTTTGAAATTTCTGTCAATCTCGGCACAAAATGCATTGCTTGCTTCAATTTCCTCCTTAAGTTGCCAATCGTCGGCAAGGGCTTTTGCGCCCTTTACCACAAGCTTGCCGCCTTCCAAAACGGCCTTACCGCCAAGGTAAGCAACGCCGCCTACAATTCCTATTCCGCCGTAAAGAATTTTTTCACCAAATGAAAGTTTTTCCCATTCATTCACGGCTATCAGCCTCCTCTTGCAAAATATCGGAAAAAATTTTTATATGCTTAAAAATCTGCGCGAAAGCTCACAAAAAAAGCCCCTCGTCAGTCGAAGGGCAGAAAAATTTTTCGGACGAATTTATTTTACGGGGACGCAGTGTTTGTTGTTGATGTCGGCGACCTTTTGGACGCGGCGGCGATATTTTTCTGCAGTCAAAGGCTCGGTCTTGAGCCACGTCTTGACGATTTCCATAGCGATGGCGGAGCCGATAATCTTTCCGCCGATGCAAAGGACGTTTGAGTCGGTGTGTTCGCGGGAAAGTTGCGCGCAGAAAGGATCTTGGCAGACAGCCGCGTAGATGCCGTAAATTTTGTTGGCGATGAGCGCGCTGCCGTAGCCGACGCCGTCGACGAAAATGCCGCGGTCGCATTCGCCCTTCGCCACAGACAGAGCGGCGGGGTACACGAAGTCGGACAAGTCGCACGCGCCCTCGTCGTAGGTGCCGAAGTCTTTAACCTCGTAGCCCTGTTCTTCAAGGTACGCTTTGATTTGGTTTTTGAGCGCGGTGCCGGCGTGGTCGTTCGCCATAGCAATTTTCATAGGGACTCCTCCTTAAAAACATTTGTCACAGTTTAGCACGCCGCCGAAAAAAAATAAAGCCCAAAACTTTGGGCTTGAAAGGTGTCGCTCTTAAATTTTATCTGAATTATGCTCGCCGCGCAGGACGATGTTTGCTGAAGCAGTCGCGGCAGTAGACGGGGCGGTCGTTCTTGGGCTCGAAGGGAACTTCAGTTTCCTTGCCGCAGTCGGCGCAGACCACCGTGAACATTTGCCTTTGTTCGCCGCCTTCGCGATTGCGTTTGCGTTTGTCGCGGCAGTCCCGGCAACGCACGGGCTCGTTTTCGAAGCCGCGCTCCTGATAGAATTCTTGTTCGCCCGCAGTGAAGATAAATTCTTTTCCGCAGTCCTTGCACACGAGTGTTTTGTCTTCAAAAGCCATTAAAAAAATCTCCTTACAAACCAAAAAATTCTTCGCGTCTGACTCGGAACCTTGCACCCGAATCAATACGCGCGAATTATATCACGCTTTACAAAAAAAGCAAGACGTAAGGAAGGGACACGGGGCACGGGACAAGGGACAAGTTATTTGAATTTGTCCCTAAGCAAAAGAGACGCACCGAAGCGGTACGCCTCTTGTGTTTTCGTATTGGAGCGGGCAATGGGAATCGAACCCACCTCTGAAGCTTGGGAAGCTCCCGTTCTACCGATGAACTATGCCCGCGCAACGTGACGTTGCATCCGGATAGCGCGTTGAAACTAATTGACGGCTTAAGATTAACCGCCGCGCCGTTACGCTCGCCCACAGGGCTCGCTAGCCTCATGATTTTAAAATAATAAGTCCAAAACGTTTGCGCGATTGTGATTGAATACGTTCACTGCGAAAAGTGCAAGCTGCTCTTGAGTCTGCCGGCTTTTGAGTTCGGCAACCTGCTTGGCAATGTCGGCGTCCGAGTTCGCTTGGGCGGCAAGCTGATTTTCTTCCATCGTAGTGTAGTTTGCTTGCTGATATTCCAGACGTTGGAGCTGTGCGCCTTGCGTCGTCGCCTCGTCCAGAGCTTTGTCGAATGTGAAGCCGTCCATAACGTAATCTTGCATGAAGTGCAGCGAGTCGAGAATTTCGCCCGTCTTGGTTGACGCGCTGTCGACGATTTTCAGCGAAGCGTTTGCCGCGTCAACTGTCGACACGTCGATTGTAACATTGCCGTCTTTGTCCGTCAAGCCTAAAATTTGCGTGCGCAGGTCGCCGACTTTGAAGCCTTCAAGCCCGTCAATGCCCGAAAGTGCCAAACTGTTGTGGGAGCCGTCGAGCAAATTCCTGCCGTTGTACTGCACGTAGGCATTGGAGTCGATTTGCGCCACGATTTGATTAATTTCCTTTTGAAGTGCCGCGCGGTCGAGTGAACCGTTGGTATCGTTCGCCGCGTTGATTAGGTGTTGCTTGAGTGTCGTAAGTGCTTTAATCGTGTTGCCGGTTGCGCCCTCGGCGGTTTTGAGCATCGCGCTGAAATTCTGCGTGTTTTGAACGGACTGCGACGTTGCGCCGATGTTGCTTGCCAAGCGGGCACCTATCGCGTATTCGGACGCGCCTTGCGCCGCCGTCGGATGATTTGTGGCGGTCGTTATCTTTTGCGCGGTTAATTGGGAGGAGCGGTCAATCCCGTTGTACGCGCTGACGTAAGGATTGACTCCGCCAAGTGTCATAGCCATGCTGTTTCACCCTTCCTTGAATCGAAAATTCCTTCCGTTTGTTGTTGGAAATGATAGCATAAAATCTTTTTCGACACAAGAATTAGGCGCAAGAATTTTTTGGGGTTTTCGGTAAGTTGTCGGCTCTGATTCGGCGATGTTTACCTACTTTCTTTCAGCGAAGAAACCGCGCTATCCGAAGCCGTGTGTCCCTTGCTACTTGCTCGTTACTTTACCGACACGCCCAAAGATATTCATGCTGCCCGTGCGGTAGCCTTGCAAGTCAAGCGCGACGTAATCGAAGCCGTAAGCCTTGAATTTTTCCGCAATGTCCTCGCGAACGTCGGCTTGCATGATTTTGGCGAAGTCGGCGGGCAAAATCTCAATCCTGGCAAGCGTGCCGTGAATTCTGACGCGAAATTGCTTGAAGCCCATGCCTCGAAGCAAATCTTCGGCGCGCTCGACCATGGCAAGCCTTTCCGCCGAAATCGTTTCGCCGTAAACGAAACGCGACGCCAAACACGCAAACGACGGCTTATCGGCAGTGGGCAAGTTCATAGCCCTCGACAGCTCGCGAATTTCGGATTTATACAGCTCGGCGTGGCGCAACGGGCTTTTAATTTCCAATTCGGTTATGGCTTGCAGGCCGGGACGATAATCGCCGATGTCGTCCATGTTTGAGCCCTCCGCCACGTGAGCAAGACCGTTCGCCGCCGCCAACGCCTTAATCTGCGTGAAAAGGCCGCGCTTGCAAAGATAGCAACGGTCGACGGGATTTTGGGCGACGCCGTCAATCGCCAACACGTCCGCCGTAAAGACGACTTGCCGAATGCCTTCGTCCGCGCAGAAATTTTTCGCCTCGTCGACTTCGCTTTTGGGCACGAAAACGCTTGCGGCAGTCACGGCGACGGCTTTATCGCCCAAAACGTCGTGCGCTGCCTTCAACAGGAAAGTCGAATCGACGCCGCCCGAAAACGCTACCGCCACGCTGCCCAGGCCGCGCAGATAATCTTTCAGCCGCTCCAACTTCGACACAAGCAATCACCCCGCGATTTGCAAAAAAATAGAGCCCGTCGAAGACGAACCCTCTGAATGACGTTAAGCCGAAGCCGCGTTGACTTTCAGCGTGAGCTTTGATTTTTTGCGAGCCGCCGCGTTCTTGTGAATCGTGTTGTTCGCCGCTGCCTGGTCTATCGCCTTGTGAGCCGCCGGCAAGAGTTTTTTGGCCTCTTCCGCGTCACCCGCCGCTATCGCCGCCAAGACTTGCTTTTGAGCCTTTTTCATGCGCGTTTTCTCGAAAATGTTGCGGGCGCGGCGTTTCGCGTCGACTTTCATGCTTTTAATCGATGATTTGATGTTCGGCAAGCTGAACACCTCCTTGCGAAAATTTTTTACAGCTGTGGAAGTTTAACACAGCGCATTTCAAATTGCAAGGAATTTTTACTACCGAGCGATTTTTTTAGCCGTTCGCCCGCCTGAAGTGATTCATGAAGTCGGCAAGAGCCTCCGCGCCTTCAATCGGCATTGCGTTGTAAATAGACGCGCGCATTCCTCCGACAGAGCGATGACCTTTGACGCCGCTCAAGTTTTTGTCCAGGGCTTCAGCGACGAATTTCTTTTCGAGTTCCTCATTGGGCAGGCGGAATGTCACGTTCATGAACGAGCGCGAATCCTTGTCGGCGTGCCCGCGATAAAAACCGTCCGAGCCGTCAATCGCGTCGTAAAGCAACTTCGCCTTAATCGCATTGCGCCGAGCCATTTCGCTGAGCCCGCCGCAAGATTTTATCCAAGCCGCAACTTTGCCGACGATGTAAATGCTGAACGCGGGCGGCGTGTTGTAAAGCGAATTTTTTTTGTAGAAGGTGTCGTAGCGGAGCATGGTCGGGAGGGCGTCCGAACTCTTTTCAATCAGCGATTTTTTTGCCACGACAATCACGACGCCTGCAGGACCAAGATTTTTCTGGACGCCGGCGTAAATCAGAGAGAACCGTTTAAAATCGACGGGGCGGCTCAACATATCGCTTGACATGTCGGCGAACAGCGGGACGTTGCCGGTTTCGGGGATGTAGTGGAATTCCGTGCCGTAAATCGTGTTGTTGTAGCAGACGTGCAGGTAAGCGGCGTTCGGATTGATTTTCAGTTCGTCTTGACGCGGGACGCGCTTAAAGTTTTCGTCCTTCGTCGACGCCGCAATTTCGCCCAAGCCGAGAGTCGCCGCCTCCTTGTAAGCGTTGCTTGAAAACGTGCCGCTCAAAACGTAAGAGCCGCGCCTGTCCTTAGCGGCGAAGTTCATCGGAATCATCGCGAACTGCAACGACGCGCCGCCTTGAATGAACAAAACTTCGTAGTCGTCGCCGAGCCCCATCAGTTCCAAGATGTCGGCCTTAGCTTGATTGTGAACTTTTTCGTAGGGCGCAGAGCGGTGACTTATTTCGATAATCGACATGCCCGTATCGTCGAAGTCGAGGAATTCGGCTTGCGCCGCCTTTAGGACTTCGAGCGGCAACGTGGCAGGTCCGGGATTGAAATTGTAAACTCGTTTCATCAAAATTCCTCCAGTTTAGGGATTAGGGACAAGGGGAATGGGACAAGGGACAAGTCCCGCTTGCTTTTTGCCAACAAACCCTGGTCGCGCCAATTCTATCAGTCAAAAAATTTTTTCGCAACGTGTAACAAAATTCGCTAGGGCGTGTTAGTAAATTAACAAAGACGTTGCAAGGGATGAGGGCGCGCATGGACGCGCGCCTTGCGCGGACATGCGCGCGCACTCCGCGAATTGAAACCGAGATGCTGCTTTCTTTGCTACTTGCTTTCCTTGGTCAAAGAAAGTAGGTAGATAACGCCGAATCAAGGTCGGCAAACCCCATTTACCAACAGTCCCTAGGAACTGTGGACAAAAAGTGATAAAATATATTTCGGG
>CAMJMR010000010.1 GCA_946407095.1 uncultured Selenomonadales bacterium
CCCCTTCCTGTCGCTCGCAGGTCAAACGGTGATTGTCAATCGAGCAGTTCTCCCGGCTTCGGATCAAAGCTTGTCTGCGCCTTCCCAAGTTTCCCCAGTGACATAAATGCAGAGTCGCTCCCCGCTACGGTGGCGTGACCGCGTCGGCTTTCGACCGACTTCCCTATTGAGGCTTGCGCCACTCGACCCAATCGCTATGAAATTTTCAACGCGCCTATAATCGCGCAAATCGCCGCGTTTGTCAATAAAAAAATCGTTGACAGCGGCAATTTTTTTGTGTTAGACTTTGCGCGCTATCGAGGCGTTCCTCTGCGTGCGGGCAAGAACGTCGGACAAAGATGGGAGGACTTAACTTGAATATCATTGAACTGATTGAGCGGGAACAGCTCCGCGAAAACATTCCGCAATTTGCGCCGGGCGATACGGTTCGCGTCCATGCGAAAATCGTCGAAGGCAACCGCGAACGCATTCAGATTTTTGAGGGCGTTGTTATCGGGCGCCAAGGCAGCGGCGTCCGCGAAATGTTCACCGTCCGCAGAATTTCCTACGGCGTGGGCGTCGAGCGCATGTTCCCCGTGCATTCCCCGCGCGTCGACAAGATTGAAGTCGTTCGCCGCGGCGCGGTTCGTCGTGCCAAGCTCTACTACCTGCGCAAGCTCACGGGCAAGGCGGCGCGTATCAAGGAAAAGAAACAAAAATAATTTCGTCCGAAAAATTTTGGCGTCGTGCAAAATCTGCGCGGCGTTTTTTTTTTTCAGCGGGAGGTTTTAACATGCGGCGAATCATAAATTCTTGGCACAACATTTCATTGGGGCTGGCGGTCTTTACGGGCTTGCTTGCGCTCTTCGCGGCGGAGGACACCGTTCAGCGGATACTTTTGGCGTCGATAGCGATTTTGTTCCTGCACTTTTTCGAGGAATTCGGTTTCCCCGGCGGCTTCCCGCAGATGGGCATGCGCGTGTTGATGAAAAGCAAGGAGCCCGATTCGACGAAGTGGAATTGCAACAACCTTAGCTCAATGTTCGGCAACTGGGGCTTTCTGGTGCTGGTGTACGGCTTGGCGTTGATTTTGCCCGACGTGCACTTCTTGCTGTTGGCGGCGATGATTTTTTCGCTGATGGAGTTGGTAATGCATTTGATTTTGTTCAACGTGAAGCAACGGACGCTTTACAACCCCGGCTTGGTGACGGGCGTGTTCATGCTCGCGCCGCTGTCGATTTACTATTTCGCGAACATCTACGACGCCGGCTTTTTCGTTTGGAGCGACTATATCCTTGCGCCGCTGTGGTGCGTCGTCGTATTTTTGTTTTCGTTCCGCTCGCCGCTGTATTGGTGGCTCGGCAGTCTCAAGGGTTACAAGCTGTCGGCGCAATCGGCATACGGCATTGCTTATGCGAGAAGACACAACCTTTGACTTGACGGCGGCTTTCCAGTAAACTGTGCCCGTATGTTTGAAAGGAGGATGTCCTTATGTTCAAGGGACTGACCCGAAGAGATTTTATCAAGACGACTTCGCTGGCGGCAATCGGATTCATGGTGGCGGGCTGCGGCGATGACAAATCGGCGGCAACAGGCGGCGGCAGTGACAAGCCCGCTGACTTGGTCGTTTACGGAAAAATTTTCACGTCCGAAGACAACAAAATCGTCGAGGCGTTCGCTGTTAAGGACGGCAAATTTGTCTACGTCGGCGACAAGGCGGGTGCCGAGGCTTTTGTCGAAAAGGGCAAGACTGAAATCGTCGACCACACCGACAAAGGGCTCGTCATGCCTTCGTGCGGCAACGGCCACGCTCATTACTTGTCCGCTTACGCCGTGCAATCTATCGGCACGATGATCGCCTATGAAGACGACGTGAACAAGTTCATGACGGAAATTGTTCCCAATGCTGTCAAGAAGGCTCGCGAAAGCGGCGCGAAGGTCGTATACGGCATGGGCTGGGAGTACGAAAAATTTAAAGCCAACCTGCCGACCCGTCAACAGTTGGATGAGATTTGCAGCGATATTCCCATGTACTTCGCCGACGAGGAAAATCACAAGTCGTTGGTCAACACCCTTATGCTTGTCCGCGCGGGCGTCATGGCGGAAGACGGCACCGTTCTCAAAAAGGCGGACGACATTCGCGGCGGCGAAATCGGCATGGGCGACGACGGCACCCCCAACGGTTTTCTCAAGGAGCAGGCGTCAACTTACGTGCGTTCACACCTGGACAACGACAGCCTCTTTAGCGTCGACATGGCGAAAGCAACCCTTACCAAAGTTCAAGAGCATATGCTCTCCGAAGGCTACACCATGTATCTTGACGGCTACTCAACCTATTTCTTCAACGACGTTTATTATCAGGCGGCTCAACAGTTCGAAAAGGCGGGCGATATGAATTTCGTCTTGGGCTTGACCTGCGAAATCGACAGCTGGATGAATCTTGACGAGAAATTGAAACAAGCCGCCGACGTTCAAAAATTCAATTCTTCGCAAGTCAAAGCGAACTGGATTAAGCTTTTCATGGACGGCACCGTCGAAAGCGGCACGGGCTTCATTGACCCCGTATATCCCGACGGGCATCAAGGCATCGTCAACTGGACGGAAGAGGAAATTACCGACATCACTCGCAAGGCGAATGCAAGCGGCGTGACCATGCACATACACGCCTTGGGCAATGCGGGCGTCAATCGCGTCGTCAACGCCTACATCAACGGCGGCAAGCCCGAAATGCGCAATACGATTGTCCATTTGCGCAACGTCAACGAGCCCGACTACAAGCGCATGGCTGACAATAACATCTACGTCACCTCCGGAATGCTTTGGCATCACGCTTCCAATGAACAAGCCGAGAAATTTAAAACCACGCTCCCCGGAAAAATGGCTTACGAGGGCTACCCGATGAAGTCGTTCTTCGATAACGGTATCCCCGTGTCTTTACACACGGATTATCCCGCGCTTTCCAACAGCCCCGACGATCCGTTCGGCGTTATGGAAATTGCAGTCACGGGCGTCTGTTACTTTGAAGGCGGCGCGCCGTGGTGGACGGAAGAACTCGTCACCCGTGAACAGGCTTTAACCGCGCTGACAATCGGTTGTGCGCAACAAATGTTCCTTGAGAACGAACGCGGCAGTATCGGCAAGGGCAAATACGCCGACTTCCTGCTCGTCGACAAAGACGTGCTGACTTGCCCCGAAAAGGAAATTCACACGGCGAAACCTGCGGCGACCTACTTTAAAGGCAAAAAGGTTTTCTCGGCGTAAAAATAACTCGGCTCAATGATTGGCGGCGAAAATTTTCGTCGTCAATTTTTTTTGACTTGCAAGCGGCTTTCCAGTAAAATCTGCCCATGTTTGAAAGGAGGATGTCCTTATGTTCAACGGACTAACCCGAAGAGATTTTATCAAGACGACGTCGTTGGCGGCGGTCGGATTCATGGTGGCGGGCTGCGGCGGCGGCTCCGACAAATCGGCGGCGACAGGCAACGGCTCCGATAAGCCCGCTGACTTGGTCGTTTACGGCAAGATTTTCACGTCTGAAGACAACAAAATCGTCGAGGCGTTCGCAGTCAAGGACGGAAAATTCGTTTACGTCGGCGACAAGGCGGGCGCGGAGGCTTTTATCGAAAAGGGCAAGACTGAAGTTATCGACTACACCGACAAGGGGCTTGTCATGCCCGGCTGCGGCAACGGGCACGCTCATTACATGTTGGGCTACGCCCTTTCGACAATCGGCACCATGGTCAGCATGTATACCGATTCAAACAAGTTCATGACGGAAATTCTTCCCGCGTCGGTCAAGAAGGCACGCGAAAGCGGCTCAAAGGCTGTCTTCGGCCAAGGCTGGAACCTTGACAGCTTCAAAGCGCATATACCGACCCGCCAAGAGCTGGACGCCGTCTGCAGCGACATTCCCGTCTACTTTTTGGACGACGAATGCCACAAAGCTTTGGCGAACACCCTCATGCTTGTCAACGCGGGCATCATGAAGGAAGACGGCACCGTCCTCAAAAGCGAAATTCGCGGCGGCGTGATTGAAATCGGCGCGGACGGCACGCCGACAGGTTTTCTGTCGGAACAGGCTCAAACCTACGTCCGCCAATTCATCGACCACGAAAGCCTTTATTCCCTTGAAATGGCTTTGTCCAACTTGGCTGACATCGAACACCACATGCTGTCCGAAGGCTACACCATGTACCACGAAGGCTGGGGCAATTATTTCGTGAACACCAATTACTATCAAGCCGCTCAAAAGCTGGACAAGGAAGGCAAGCTGCATTTCGTATTGGGTCTGCCCTACGAAATCGAAAGCTGGATGGATGTCGACGAGGCTTTGGGCAGAGCAGTCGACGCAAAAAAATTCGCTTCCACCCGCGTTATACCGAGATGGATTAAGCTCCTCATGGACGGCACGCCCGAAAGCGGCACGGGCTTCATTGACCCTGTATATCCCGACGGGCATCAAGGCATCGCCAACTGGACGGAAGAGGAACTGACCGAACTCACGCGCAAGGCGAACGAACAAGGCTTGACCATACACGTTCACGCAATGGGCAACAAGGCCGTGCACAGCGCGATAAACGCCTTCGTCAACGGCGGCAAAGACGAAATGCGAAATATCGTTGTGCACGTGCGCAACGTCGACGAGCCCGATTACAAGCAGATGGCAGACCATAATATCTACGTCACTTCGGGGATAACGTGGCATCATTGCAGCGACCAGGTTCAAGCGGAACTGCCGAACATACTTCCCGCGAGTATGGCGCTCAAGGCTTATCCCATGAAGTCGTTCTTCAATAACGGCATAACGGCCTCCATACACTCCGACTATCCCGCATTGAGCGGCAGCCCCGACGACCCGTTTGGCATTATGGAAATCGCAGTGACGGGCACTTATCACGAAGAGAACGGCAAACCCCTTTGGACGGAAGAACTTATCACCCGCGAAGAGGCTTTGACCGCTATGACAATCAACTGCGCCAAGCAAATGTTCCTTGAGAACGAACGCGGCAGTATCAGCAAGGGCAAGTTCGCCGACTTCCTTCTCCTCAACAAAGACGTGCTGACTTGTCCCGAAAAGGAAATTCACGACACAAAACCTGCCGCGACCTACTTTGAAGGCAAAAAAGTTTTCTCGGCGTAATTTGAAAGGCGTGATAAAAAATTGACACGACGCGATTTCATTAAGACGACGTCATTGGCGGCAGTCGGATTGGTCATGGCGGGTTGCGGCGGCGATGACAAAGCGGCCGTTGCGCCCGTCGATTACTCCGACAAAAACAACTGGCTGCGACAGCCCGAAGTAACAAAGGAAGTCGATACCGTATACATTTACCCCACCGAATATATCGACGAATCAGAGGGCGCGCCGCTGTTCGCCGACATCAACGAAAAATCTATGCGAGAGCCCGCGCAATACACCTATCTTATGCAGGGGACGGCTTACGAGGATTCGACGAACGTTTTCGCGCCTTTTTACAGGCAAATCAATATGGCCGCCGCAAGCAAGCTGACGGGCAAGGATTTGGACGACGCCTTCGGCGGTGTTCCCAAGGCAGATGTCTTTGCGGCACTCGACTACTACTTTAAAAACTTGAACGGCGGACGACCTTTCATCCTTGCTGGACATTCCCAGGGCTCGATAATGCAAAGCTTTGTGCTTGCCGAATACATGAAAGCTCATCCCGAATATCTGAAGCGCATGGTTGCCGCCTACGTTATCGGCTATTCGATAACCGAGAATTATCTTAAAGCCAACCCGCACCTCAAATTCGCCGAAAAAGCCGACGATACGGGCGTCATCATATCGTGGAACACCGAGGGCGCCGCGAACGCCGACAAGAAAAATATCGTCGTTCTGCCCGGCGCAATCAGCATCAATCCCTTGAACTGGAAACGAGACGAGACCTACGCTTCGGCGGAGGAAAACTTGGGCGGCTACATTTACAACGAGAAAACCGGAAAGCTTGAAGTCGTTCCCAACGCCGCAGACGCGCAAATAAATCTGAAACGGGGCGTAGTCATTACAACGACCAAGGCCGTAGCCCCCGTATCCTACACCACGATTTTCGGCCCCGACAGCTATCACGAAAACGACTACGATCTTTATTACAACAACATCAAGGACAATGTGGCCAAGAGGGTTGCGGCTTATCAAAGGAATGCGAAATAAGCTTGCCGACGACTCGGCTCAATGATTGGCGGCGAAATTTCGTCGTCATTTTTTTTGACTTGCAAGCGGCTTTCCTGTAAAATTTGCCCATGTTTGAAAGGATGTGCTTTTATGTTCAAATTAACCCGAAGAGACTTCATCAAGACGACGTCGTTGGCGGCAGTCGGATTCATGGTGGCGGGCTGCGGCGATGACAAATCGGCGGCAACAGGCGGCGGCTCCGACAAGCCCGCCGACTTGGTAGTTTACGGAAAAATTTTCACCTCTGAAGACAACAAAATCGTCGAGGCGTTCGCGGTCAAGGACGGCAAATTCGTCTACGTCGGCGACAAGGCGGGCGCGGAGGCTTTTATCGAAAAGGGCAAGACTGAAGTTATTGACCACACCGACAAAGGGCTCGTCATGCCTTCGTGCGGCAACGGCCACGCGCACTATTCGATAGGGCTCGGCATGGATTTGGTCGGAACGGTCATCGACAGGGAAGACAGCGTAGAAAAATTTTTGGCGGAAACTGTTCCCGCCGCCGTCGAGAAGGCAAGAGCGGCCGGCGCAACGTCTATCTTCGGCTTCGGCTGGAATACGATGGACTTCTTGAAAAATATGCCGACCCGCCACCAGCTCGACGCCATTTGCAGCGACATTCCCATTTACTTCGCGGACGAGGAAGGGCACAAGGGCTTGACGAACACTCTTGCGCTTGTCAACGCGGGCATCATGTCGGCGGACGGCACCGTTCTCAAAAAAGCAGATGACATTCGCGGCGGCGAAATCGTCATGGGCGACGACGGCACGCCGACAGGTTTTCTTAAGGAACAGGCGGGCACTTACACGCGTTCTTTCCTCGACAACGACAATCTCTTTTCCGTCGACGTGGCGAAAGAAACCATGGCGAAAATCCAAGAGCATATGCTGTCCGAAGGCTACACTATGTATGTCGACGGCTGGGGCAACTACTTCTACACCGACAACCTTTACAAAGCGGCTCAACAGATGGACAAGGCGGGCGATATGCATTTCATCTTGGGCTTGACTTACGAAATCGAAAGCTGGATGGACGCCGACAAGACCTTTGCCGCAGTCCTTGACGTTCAAAAATACGCCTCCCCGCACGTCAAGACGAACTGGGTGAAACTCTTCATGGACGGCACGGTTGAAAGCGGCACGGGCTTCGTCGAGCCGCCCTATCCCGACGGGCACCAAGGTATCGTCAATTGGACGGAAGAGGAAGTAACCGAAATCGCCCGCGCGGCTAATGCAGAAAATTTGTCCCTGCACATTCACACCATGGGCAACATGGCAGTCAATCGCGCTGTCAATGCCTACATCAACGGCGGCAAGCCCGAAATGCGCAATACCCTTGTGCACCTGCACCAAGTCCTTCCCGATGACTATAAGCGCATTGCAGACCACAATATCTACGTCGTTGCGGGTATGCAGTGGCATCATGTCAGCGACGAAGAGCAGGCGGAGTTGCCCGCCTTTGTTCCCGAAGGCATGGGCGACAAGTCTTATCCCATGAAATCGTTCTTCGACAACGGCATAAATATTTCTTCGCACACGGACTTCCCTGCATTGAGCGGCAGCCCCGACGACCCGTTCGGCGTCATGGAAATTGCAGTCACAGGGCAATGTTACCTTGAGACGGGCAAGCCGTGGTGGCCTGAAGAATGCATCACCCGCGAACAGGCTATCAACGCCTTGACTATCGCCGTTGCCAAGCAAATGTTCCTTGAAAACGAACGCGGCAGTATCAGCAAGGGCAAATACGCCGACTTCCTGCTTGTCGACAAAGACGTACTCACTTGCCCCGAAAAGGAAATTCACACCGCCAAACCCGCCGCGACCTACTTTGAAGGCAAAAAAGTTTTCTCGGCGTAAATTGAAAGGCGTGATAAAAAATTGACACGACGCGACTTCATCAAGCTGTCGTCAGCGGCGGCGTTGGCAATGACGATGCCCGTTGAAGTCTTCGCGGCGGATAATTGCACCGTCAAGACTCGTTACGGCACGTTCAACGGCTTTGTCGACGAAAACGGCGTAAAAACATGGCTGGGCATTCCCTTTGCTCAGCCGCCCGTCGGAAAATTGCGTTGGCAAGCTCCTCAACCGCTTAAGCCGTCCAACAAAACTTTCGACGCAAAAAAATTCGGCGCGTCGCCTATTCAAACAGTTGACCCGCTGAAATATACTTTTGAAAACCCGCAAAGCGAAGACTGCTTGACGCTCAACATTTGGACACGCGGCGACGGCAAAAATAAGCCCGTCATGGTCTGGATTTACGGGGGCGGTTGTCAAGGCGGCAGCACCTGCGACACGCTTTACGACGGTTCTAACTTTGCGGCGGCGCAAGATGTCGTTATCGTCTCGATTAACTATCGACTGAACGTTTTCGGCTTTATGAACTTCGGCGCGATTGATTCTGCCTACGAAGACAGCAGCTGTCTCGGCATGAAAGACCAAATCGCCGCGCTTGAGTGGATTAAGGAAAATATTTCGGCTTTCGGCGGCAATCCCGACAATATCACTGCTTTTGGGCAAAGTGCCGGCGCAATTTTAATTATGTTGCTGACGGTCGCGCCCGCCGCCAAAAATCTTTTCCAAAAAGCAATTCCGCAATCCGGCTCGTTATTCTTTTACAGTGAGCCGGAACAATCCGTCCGCCTCGCCGAAATGTTTATGAATTTGAGCGGCGCGAAAAACATGCGCGACCTTATGAAGAAGTCTTCCGACGAATTGAAACAGCTTTACGAAAAACTTTGCCTCATTCAAAATAACATTTGTGATTATATGCCGACCTGCGACGGAAAATTTTTGCCTCTGCACCCGTTCCAAGCCCTTGAAAGCGGCGCGGCGCGCGGCATTAAATTTTTAACGGGCACGACCGCTGAAGAATGGCATCTTTGGTTGTATTCGGATGAAAAATTTTTAAAAACGTTTCGCACGAATCACGGAAAACTTTCGCCCGCCCTGCAAAGATACAAAGCGCACACTTCGCAGGAAATTTATCAAGCGTGGTTGCAAAATCGTCCCGATAACGAAGAAAACTTTGCGGAATTCGCGACGCAGTTGGATTGGCGCGTCGGTCAAGAGTTGACGGCGGAAGCTCAATCGAATTTCAGCGACGTTTACTATTATCTGTTCAGTGAGTGGGCGCAGGATAAAAATTTGCGCTCGTGCCACACCATTGACGTGCCGTATACTTTTAACCGCCCCGATACTTTCAATCTGCCAAATCATCTTGAACAGAATCCCGCGCCCAATCTCGTTAAGCAAGTGCAAGCGTCGTGGGCGGCGTTCGCGGCGACGGGCAACCCGAACAACGAATTCATTCCGCATTGGGAAAAATATTCCGCCGGCAATCGTCAAACCATGGAGCTGAACTCGAAAGGTTGCGTCTGCCACAAAGACTTGAACACTTCCAACTTGAACGCCCTGCGCTACGTCTACGAAAGCTGAAGGATGTGATTTTATGACAAACTTAACGCGCAGAGACTTCATCAAGCTGACATCAGCGGCGGCGTTGGCAATGGCGATGCCCGTTGAAGTCTTCGCGGCAAGCGATTGCACCGTCAAGACTCGTTACGGCACGTTCAACGGCTTTGTCGACAAGCAAGGCGTAAAGACGTGACTGGGCATTCCCTTTGCTCAACCTCCAGTCGGAAAATTTCGTTGGCAGGCTCCTCAACCGCTTAAGCCGTCCAATAAAACCTTCGACGCAAAAAAAATTGGCTTCACGGCTATACAAACGGTTGACGAGAATGAAAACGCATCTGTAAATCCGCAAAGCGAAGACTGTTTGACGCTCAACATTTGGACGCGCGGCAACGGCAAGAATAAACCCGTCATGGTTTTCATTCACGGCGGTGCTTTTCTGGGCGGCGGTTCAAGCGACCCGCTTTACAACGGCAGCAACTTCGCGGCGGCGCAGGACGTCATTATCGTCACGATTAATTATCGGGTGAACGTCTTCGGCTTCGTGAACTTCGGCGCGATTGACCCGTCGTTCGAGGACAGCGGCTATCTCGGCTTGAAAGACCAAGTTGCGGCGTTGAAGTGGGTTAAGGAAAATATTTCGGCATTCGGCGGCAATCCCGACAACGTGACGATTTTCGGCGAAAGCGCGGGCGCAATTTCCTGCATGATGCTGACGATTATTCCCGCCGCGAAAGATTTGTTCGGCAAAGCAATTCCGCAGTCCGCAAATTCTTACATGTACAACACGCCCGAATATTCCGCCGAAGTTGCGCAAACTTACATGAAAATGGGCGGCGCGAAAAATATGCGCGACATGTTGAAGAAATCTTCCGACGAACTGCGAATCCTTTTTGAAACTGTCAGGAAGGCTCGCATTACTGAAACCGTCAAGGATTATTTGCCGACCGCCGACGAAAAATTTTTGCCGAAAAACCCGTTCAAGGCACTCAAGGACGGCGACGCTCGCGGCATTAAATTTTTGACGGGCACAACTGCCGACGAATGGCGTTATTGGTTTGAGTACTTTGACAACTTCTTTGAAGTGTTCCGCGACAATCCCAAAAGCTTTTCGCCCGTCATGGTTAAATATAACGCACGCACGTCGCAGGAAATTTATGGCGCGTGGCTCAACGGACGCCCCGACACATTGGACAACTTTGAAGTTTTCGTGAATCAGATTGATTGGCGCGTCGGTCAAGAGTTGGCGGCTGAATATCAATCGGCTTACGACGACACGTACTATTATCTGTTCAGCGAATGGTCGCCCGATGAAAAATTACGCTCGTGTCACGCCGTCGACTTGCCGTACACCTTCAACGTGGGAGACGACATTGTCCCGAATCCGAAGCAAAATCTTGTCAAGGCTGTTCAAGCGACGTGGGCGGCGTTCGCGGCGACGGGCGACCCGAACAACGAATTCATTCCGCATTGGGAAAAATATTCCGCCAGCAATCGTCAAATCATGGAGCTGAACTCAAAAGGTTGCGTCTGCCACAAGGACTTGAACACTTCCAACCTCAAAGCTCTGCGCTACCTTTACGAAGACTGAAAACAATCACACTTGCCGCCTCGGTTTATGTCGGGGCTTTTTTTTCGGGCTAGAAATGCACTGGCGTTTCGTATCGGCGCGGGGATAACGTTTGAATCATGAGCGGCACGGCGCGCTTGCTGGATGCAACGTCACGTTGCCATTTCGTATCGGCGCGGCGATTTGCTTAAGTCGTCGGACGATACGGCGCGTTTTCTGTTCCCCCGCTTTTAAAGCGGGTCGGGGCTTTTTTATTGCCTACAGCCACAGCCGTTTGCTATAATGCCTTCGCATTGAAAGGAAGTGTTGTTATGTCAAACTTAACACGCAGAGACTTCATTAAGCTGTCGTCAGCGGCGGCTGTGGCAATGGCGATGCCCGTTGAAGTCTTCGCGGCGGATGACTGCACCGTCAAAACCCGTTACGGCACGTTCAACGGCTTTGTCGACAAGCAAGGCGTCAAAACGTGGCTGGGCATTCCCTACGCTCAACCGCCTGTCGGAAAATTGCGTTGGCGCGCGCCTCAACCGCTGAAGCCGACCAATAAAACTTTCGACGCAAAAAAATTCGGCTTCAGAGCTATGCAAATTGATGACGGAGAAGAAGGCTCATCTACCGTTCCGCAAAGCGAAGACTGCTTGACGCTGAACATCTGGACGCGCGGCGGCGGCAAAAACAAGCCCGTCATGGTCTGGATTCACGGCGGAGCTTTTTCGTTTGAAAGCACAAGTGACTCGATTTATTACGGCAGCAACTTCGCGGCGGCAAATGATGTCGTTCTCGTCACGATTGAATATCGATTGAACATTTTCGGCTTTATGAACTTCGGCGCGATTGATTCTTCGTTTGAGGACAGCAGTTATCTCGGTTTGAAAGACCACGTGGCGGCGTTGCAGTGGGTTAAGGAAAATATCGCGGCATTCGGCGGCAACCCCGACAACGTGACGGTTTTCGGCGAAAGTGCCGGCTCAACCGCGATCATGTTATTGTTGGTTACGCCTGCCGCCAAAGGTTTGTTCCAAAAAGCAATTCCGCAGTCCGGACCTATTTTTCTTTACAATGAGCCGCAACAATCCGTCCAAATCGCTGAAGAGTTCCTTGAAATGAACGGCGCGAAAAATATGCGCGACATGATGAAAAAATCCACCGACGAACTCCAAAATGCTTACATTCAGCTTACAGAGGCTCGCGGCCGCCGTCTGACGGATTACATTCCGTCTTGCGACGGGAAATATTTGCCGCTTGACCCGGGCAAAGCACTTAAAGACGGCGCGGCTCGCGGAATTAAAATGCTGACGGGCACGACTGCCGACGAATGGCGTTATTTCTTGATGATGGCAGAAAATTTGTTTGAAATTCTTCGCGAAGAGCCGAAAAAACATTCTCCGATTCTTGCAAGGTACAAAGCACACACGCCGCAAGAAATTTATCGCTCGTGGCTGAAAAATCGCCCCGATACCGAAGAAAATTACGGCGACTTTGTGAATCAGTTGGATTGGCGCGTCGGTCAAGAGTTGGCGACGGAATATCAATCGGCTTACGACGACACGTACTATTATCTGTTCAGCGAATGGTCGACGATTGAAAATTTGCGTTCGTGTCACGCCGTCGACCTGGCTTTTACCTTCAATAACGGCGATCACATTGTACCGAATCCGCCGCAGAATCTTGTCAAGGCTGTGCAAGCGTCGTGGGCGGCTTTCGCGGCGACGGGCAACCCCGACAACGAATTCATTCCGCACTGGGAAAAATATTCCGCCGCCAATCGTCAAACCATGGAGCTGAACTCGAAAGGCTGCGTCTGCCACAAAGATTTGAACACTCAAAACTTGAACGCCCTGCGCTACGTCTACGAAGGCTGAAACAATCAAAACTGCCTCGACAAGTCGTCGGGGCTTTTTTTTGCTTGATACAGTCATAAACATTTGGTATAATGCTTTTGCATTGAAAGGAAGTGTTGCTATGCCAAACTTAACACGCAGAGAATTCATCAAGCTGTCGTCAGCGGCGGCGTTGGCAATGACGATGCCCGTTGAAGTCTTCGCGGCGGATAATTGCACCGTCAAGACTCGTTACGGCACGTTTAACGGCTTTGTCGACGAAAACGGCGTAAAAACGTGGCTGGGAATTCCCTTTGCTCAACCGCCCGTCGGCAAACTTCGTTGGCAGGCTCCCCAATCGTTGAAGCCGTCCAATAAAACTCGCGACGCGAAAAAATTCGGTGCGGCGGCTGTTCAATCTGTTGACCCGACCGAAGAGGCCTCTGCATACAGCGTGCAAAGCGAAGACTGCTTGACGCTGAACATCTGGACGCGCGGCGCAGGCAAGAACAAGCCCGTCATGGTTTTCATTCACGGCGGCGGCTTTAGCGTGGGCGGTTCAGTTGAGCCGCTTTACAACGGCAAAAACATCTCGGCGGCGCACGACGTAGTTATTGTCACGTTGAATTATCGTTTGAATGTTTTCGGCTTTATGAACTTCGGCGCGATTGATTCTTCGTTCGAGGACACGGGTTATCTTGGACTCAAAGACCAAGTGGCGGCGTTGACGTGGGTTAAGGAAAATATCGCGGCGTTCGGCGGAAATCCCGACAACGTGACGATTTTTGGTCAAAGTGCCGGCTCAATTTCGGTTATGTTGCTGACGGTCACGCCTGCCGCCAAAGGTTTATTCCAAAAAGCAATTTCGCAGTCCGGACATTTGAAATTTTACAATGAGCCGGAAAACTCCGCCCGACTTGCCGAACGCTTTATTGAAACGAGCGGCGCGAAGACGATGGGCGACCTTGTGAAGAAATCTGCCGCCGAAATCAAGAGCGTTTACGAACAAGTCAGTGCCGGCGGGCTTGCCGAAAAGACGAGTGAATATTTGCCGACGTGCGACGGGAAATTTTTGCCGCGCGACCCGTTTAAGGCATTGAAAGACGGTTCGGCTCGCGGAATCAAATTGTTGACGGGCAACGTTGCTGATGAATGGCGTTTGTGGTTGCAGTTCAATGAAAATTTCTCCAAAACATATCGCGACAATCCCGAAAACTTTTCTTCCGTTTTTCAAAAGTACAAAACAAACACCGCAGAGAAAGTTTATCAAGCGTGGCTGAACGGACGTCCCGATACCGAAGAAAATTACATGGATTTTATAAATCAGTTGGATTGGCGCGTCGGTCAAGAGCTGGCGGCCGAATATCAATCGAAATTTGCAGATGTCTACTTCTATGTTTTCAGTCATTGGGTAAACGAGACATTTCGTGCGTACCACGACAGCGATTTGCCTTATGTTTTCAATGCGCTTGACGGTTTACCGAATCCCGCGCCCAATCTCGTAAAGCAGGTGCAAGCGACGTGGGCGGCTTTTGCGGCGACGGGCAACCCGAACAACGAAACCATTCCGCATTGGGAACGGTACACTGCCAACAATCGTCAAACCATGGAGCTGAACTCGAAAGGTTGCGTCTGTCACAAAGATTTGAACGTTAAAAACGTGAAAGCCTTGCGCTACCTCTACGAAGGCTAAAGCGTGTTGATAATAAAGCGAGAAGCTGAAAATGCGCAGGCATTTCGTATCGGCGCGGCGATAACATTTCCTTTGTCGTAATGTTGCGGCGCGTCATCTGTTCCGCCGCTTTCAAAGCGGCCGGGGCATTTTTTTTTAGGAGACAACAAGCCGTGTTGATATTATTGGTGCTCGGATATGTTTTAATGGGGCTGATGTTCCTGATTGTCCGACTCTTTTACCATTTGACGAAAACTCGTTCGCCGGACAATATCGTTCGGGCGATTCGTGAGGATTGGATAAGTCTTTACGACTACGCCAAGCAAATCGTGGTATCGAACCCGAAAAAAGCCAAAATCGTCGCCGTGATTATGGTTTTCCTGATTATTTTTTTGATTATGCCGTTCCGAATGGAACTTGAATATTCGACAGAGGAGTCTTTTTTGGGTACGATAATGTTCGCAATGTTTATTATGGTTTTCACGCCTAAAGACGACCCGTCGAACACAGGATTTCCGGTTGAGATATTCGGATTTATTTACTCGGTCTTTTTTATGTTTTACTGCGCGAGCAATTTTGTCATTGACCTTTTTTACGCGAATGAAGCTCTCAGAAACGACATGTGGATATACGGATACATCGTAACGTTGATTTCTTACGCAATATGCATTAAGTTTTTAAGTGAATTCATAAAAAGAGACGTATCGAAGCAAGAAATAATTTTATTGGGTATTTTAATGATGTTGGCACTGGAATTTATAGTTTATTACGGTGTAGGCTTTTTCGGCGGAATAAAATGGTACACTTACGAAATTTTGACGTCTGAAACATATGACACGTATGAATTTAGCCTCGTAGAGATTTTCGGCGACATCACGTCTATCATAAATCAAGGGATAGTCTTGGCTTCGCAAAGCCAATTAGAGGAAATATCCTTAAGCGACATATGGGGCTATATCATTTTGAACGGCACGGACATGCTGACCGTTACGGTAGTCGTGGGCTATCTGGTACAAAAATTTATGGAGCAGTGACCTGCCAAAAAAACAATCTGCCGCCTCGATAAATCGTCGGGGCTTTTTTTTTTCGGGCTAGCATTTCGTAACGGCGCGGCGATAACGCTTGAATTCCGATTAGCACGGCGCGTCAACTGGGTCAAGCGTCACGCTTGCGCTTTTAAAGCGGGTCGGGGCATTTTTTCTTGTCAATGTCATAGCCGTTTGCTATAATGCCTTCGCATTGAAAGGAAGTGTTTTTATGTCAAACTTAACGCGCAGAGACTTCATCAAGGCGGCGTCGATGGCGGCCGTGGCAATGACGATGCCCGTTGAAGTCTTCGCGGCGGACAATTGCACCGTCAAGACTCGTTACGGCACCTTCAACGGCTTCGTCGACGAAAACGGCGTAAAAACCTGGCTGGGCATTCCCTTTGCTCAATCGCCCGTCGGAAAATTGCGTTGGCAGGCTCCTCAACCGCTTAAGCCGACCAATAAGACCTTCGACGCAAAAAAATACGGCAACGAGCCTATGCAAGCATCTATGAAGCTCGGCAATGTTGTTGAAGCCTCCGTTCCAACGGAAAGCGAAGACTGCTTGACGCTCAACATTTTTACACGCGGCAACGGCAAAAATAAACCCGTCATGGTGTGGATTTACGGCGGAGATTTTGTTTGCGGTCACTCAAGCGAACCTAATTATAATGCAAGTAATTTCGTGTCGGCGCACGATATTATTATCGTCACTTTGAACTATCGGCTGAACCTTTTCGGCTTCATGAACCTGGCAAGCGTTGATTCTTCGTTCGAGGACAGCGGTTATCTCGGACTCAAAGACCAACTTGCCGCGTTGAAGTGGGTTAAGGAAAATATTTCGGCATTCGGCGGCAATCCCGACAACATTACGGTTTTCGGCGAAAGCGCGGGCTCAATCTCGACGATGTTGCTGACCGTCGTCCCCGATGCCAAAGGGATTTTCGGCAAAATAATTTCGCAGTCGGGACACGTTGCTTTTTATAACGACCCCGAAACTTCAGCCCGATTCGCGGAAAAATTCGTGGCGGCTTTCGGCGCAAAGAAAATCGGCGACCTCATGAAAAAATCGGGTGCCGAACTCAAAAATCTTTATAAACAATTCCGCGACTCAAACAAGGGCACGAATCTTGGGCATTTTATGCCGACGGCCGACGGAAAATTTTTGCCGCGCAATCCTGTACAAGCCCTCAAAGACGGCGCGGCTCGCGGCATTAAATTTTTGACGGGCACGACCGTCGACGAATGGCGCGCGTTCCTTATGGGTGCCGAAAATTTCTTTGACATATACCGCGCAGACCCCGGCGACATCTCGCCCGTCTTCAAAAGATACAAAGCGAAACCCTCGGAGGAAATTTATCGCGCGTGGCTGAAAAATTGTCCCGATGACTTGGAAAACTACGCAAACTTCGCAACGCAGGTTGATTGGCGCGTCGGGCAAGAGCTGGCGTCCGAATATCAATCGAAGTTCGACGACGTATTTTATTATCTGTTCACTCAGCAGCCTTCACCGCCGCTTGAACCTTTGGGTGCGTTTCACGCGCTCGACCTGTCGTATACGTTCAACATGCCGTACATTGAAGAAAATCCCGACCAAAGGCTCGTTCAGGCTATTCAAGCGTCATGGGCATCCTTCGCGGCGACGGGCAACCCCGACAACGAAACCATTCCGCATTGGGAAAAATATTCCGCCGCCAATCGTCAAACCATGGAGCTGAACTCGAAAGGTTGCGTCTGCCACAAGGACTTGAACACTTCCAACCTGAACGCCTTGCGCTACGTCTACGAAAGCTGAAGGACGTGATTTTATGACAAACTTAACTCGCAGAGACTTCATAAAGACGACCTCGATGGCGGCACTTGCACTCGCGGCGACGGGACTGCCACTCGAAAAAGTTTTCGCGGCAGATAATTGCACCGTCAAAACTCGTTACGGCACGTTCAACGGCTTTGTCGACGAAAAAGGCGTAAAAACGTGGCTGGGCATTCCCTACGCTCAACCGCCCGTCGGAAAACTTCGCTGGCAACCTACTCAACCGTTGAAGCCGACCAACAAGACCTTCGACGCAAAAAAATTCGGCGCATCCGCTCCTCAAGAGGACGACGATATTGAAGCCTCGTCCAAAAACGTGCAAAGCGAAGACTGCTTGACGCTCAACATTTGGAAACGTTCCGACAAGAAAAATTTGCCCGTCATGTTTTTCATTCACGGCGGCAGTTTCATGCACGGCGGCACCGTCGACCCGCTTTACAACGGAAACAATCTTGCGGCGGCGCAGGATGTCATTGTCGTCAGCTTCAACTATCGGCTGAACATTTTCGGCTTTATGCACTTTGAATTAATCGACCCGTCGTTAAAAGACGCAGGTTATCTCGGCTTGCAAGACCAAATCGCGGCGTTGAAGTGGGTTAAGGAAAATATCGCGGCATTCGGAGGCAATCCCGACAACATTACGATTTTCGGCGAAAGTGCCGGCTCAATTTCCTGCATGTTGCTGACTGTCGCGCCCGCCGCCAAAGGTTTGTTTCAAAAAGCAATTCCGGAGTCGGGACCTTCGCGTTTCGTTCACGATATGGAACATGCCGCCCAACTTACGGAAGATTTTATGAACTTGAGCGGCACGCGAAAAATGCGCGACCTCATGAAAAAATCTACTGCCGAACTCAAAGAGCTTTACGTCAAGCTTTTTGAAATGCGTATCAAGACGGCGCACTCCGATTTTATTCCGGCCTGCGACGGAAAATTTTTGCCCAAAGATCCTTTCACGGCGATGAAGAACGGCGACGCGCGCGGCATTAAACTTTTGACGGGCGTCAACGCCGACGAATGGGGCTACTGGTTGCTCTACGACGAAAATTATTTCAAAACTTTCCAAGAAACGCACGAAAAAATTTCTATGGTCATGAGCAGATACAGAAAGCGCACTTCGCACACCGACGCGGAAGTTTATCGCGCGTGGCTCAACGGGCGTCCCGATAACGAAGCAAACTACAGGGATTTCGTAAATCAAGTGGATTGGCGAGTCGGGCAAGAGTTGGACGCCGAAAATCAATCGAAGTTCAACGACACGTACTATTACTTGTTCAGCGACCTGTCCCTTCGCGAAGAATTGGGCTCGTTTCATTCGCTGGAATTGTCGTTCGTGTTCGACAAGCCTTTCGATGATCTTTTGCTTGACCCGAATCCGAAACTTGTTCGGCAAGTGCAAGCGTCGTGGGCGGCGTTCGCGGCGACGGGCGACCCGAACAACGAATTCATCCCGCATTGGCAAAAATATTCCGCCGCCAATCGTCAAACCATGGAACTCAGCTCGAAAGGCTGCGTCTGCCACAAAGACTTGAACACTTCCAACTTGAACGCCCTGCGCTACGTCTACGAAGACTGAAAAATAATTTTGGGACTGTTCCATTGACCGATATGACGAAATGCCATAAAATATGCTTGGTAATCGTAAAAAAATTGTATTGGAGGGGAACCTTATGAGAAAACTCGTTGCCACCGTGCTGAGCCTGTTCGTCATGACGTTCGCGACGGTCTGTTTCGCCGAGACTTACGAAATGGTCTACGAGGCGCGAAACTTCACCGAAGGCTTGAAAAACGACCAGGCTTTGTCGGAAACTTTCACCACGCCTTACGGAATGCTCAAAATTCAGGCGCGCAAGCTCTGGCAAGCGAAAAGCGAAAACCAGTTGCATTTCATCGTTTGGCTTGACGACAAGAGAATTGACGACGCACACTTTCCGAAAGTAGACAACGGTTACACATTGCGCGTATTTAAGAACACGTCCAACAGCGATTTGTTTTATTCGCTTGAATCCATTGACCGCGCCATGCTTTACGGCTATTCGCCCGTCAATCAGAAACTGGAAATCTACATCGACAGCCTGAACTACGCGCACGAGGCGGGGGCTTATCCCTACGTCGTGGCGTTGAAGAACGGCGATTTGATTTTGGCATTTGAAAAGTCGGGCAAGAGCAAGCGTTATCGTTTCAACTGGGACGCCAAAAAGAATTGGTTCGGCTATTCCGACCTCGGAGCGGGTTGGCAGTCGATAAACAGAGACAAGCAATAAGGTTTCGTGCCTTTTGACGGATCGGGCTCGGCAAATATTGTCGAGTCCGTTTTTTCTAAAGTTTTGGAGGGATTTTAATGCGGAAGAAATTTATCCAACTGATTTTGTTCGCGCTGGTCTTGCTGACGACCGGCAGTGCATTTGCGAAAGAAACTCCCGACCAGTTGCGCGCGAAGTTAAACGACATGAGCGGACAAGTTTTATCGCGCATGTACGAAAAATATCCGTCGTCGAAGTCTGCGATTCAAAACGTCTACGCTTACTGCACAATCAGCGCGTCCAGCGTCAAGTGGGGCTTTTGGGGCGACGACCACGGGCGCGGCGTGGCGGTAAACAACAATACGGGCGAAAGAATTTACGTGAAGATGAAAGAGTTGAGCCTCGGCGTGAATTTCGGCGCGAAGGAATACGACTTGCTGTTTTTGATAACGAACAAGACGGCTTGGGACAATTTTGTTTCGGGCAAAATCAAATTCGGCAGTGAGGTCTCGGCGCAGGTGAGCGACGGCGTGAGCGGAGGCACTTTTGCAGAGGCCTCCGTTGTTGCGGACGGCGTTTGGGTCTATCAGCTCGACAAAAAAGGCTTGGCGTTTGAAATGTCGTTAAAGGGCGCTCAGATTTCGCCGTACAAAAACTTGAATTGAAACAAACTCGTCGAATAGCGAATAAAAAACCGCCTCCCGATTTGACGGAGGCATTTTTTTTAGAGGGTGTATCCGATAATGATTATGTTGCTGCTTGGATATTTCGTAATGGGTCTGATATTCCTGGTCGTGCGGTTCTTTTATCGCATCTTGCCCAAAAAAAGTCTGCAAAAAAATCTCGTTCGTGCAGTCAAAGACGATTTGACAGCTCTTTACGCCTACGTCAAGCAAATAGCAGTATCGAATCCCCGAAAAAGCAAAACGGTCGTCGTGATGATGTTTTGTCTGATTATTTTGCCGATGACGCCGCTGCCGGTTGAAATTGAGTATACGATTGAGGATTTTTTGTCTGCGATAATGTTTCTTATGTTGGTGATAATCTTCGCGCCGCGAGAAAAGCCATTGGGCAAAGGACTGCCCGCCGAAGTATTCGGCTTCATTTATTCAATCATCTTCATGTATTACAGCGCGGGATGTTTGCTCTTCGACGCGTTTTATTTGGCAGATTCGCTCAAGGAAAATATGTGGATGTACGGATACGGCATCACGGTGATTTCGTATGTCATATGCATATCGACTTTAAGCCGCTTTATGGAGCATGAACTGTCGAAGCAAGAAATAATTTTATTGGGCATGATAATGCTGGCGACGCTGGAATTCATAACTTATTACGGGGTAGGATTTTTCAGCAACATAATCGGGTACAATTACAACCCGTTTGAATTTGAAATGACCCTCTCGGATATTTTCGGTGACATCACTAGCATCGTAAATCAAGGAATATTCATCGCGTCTCAAAGTCAAATATTGGAACGGACGCCCACTGAAATATGGGGATATGTCATCTTGAACGGCACGGACGTGCTGACCATTACGGCGGTCTTGGGCTATCTGGTGCAAAAATTTATGGAAAAGTGACTCAAGCTTTGCCGTTTGCCCGAAGGAAAAAATCCCGGCGAAAGAACGCGGCGGGATTTTTTTTGCCGGAAATGCGCAGGCATTTTGTTGCGGCGCGGCGTTTTGCTGAAGTTGTCGGACGGCACGGCGCGCTAACTGTTCCGCCGCTTCTAAAGCGGCTGCCTGAAAATTTTTTGAAGACAGCGCGCCCGATTCGTGATAAAATGCCGCAAACAGATACGGAGGTGAAAATTTTTTTGGAGAACAAAACAAAGGCGACGGCGACTTTGGCGACAAGCGCACTGCTGGCAGTATCGACCTTGCCCGAAATATCGCCGCTGAAATTTATACTGACGGGCGCAAGCGGCGGCTTTATCCTCGGTTTGCTGAATCACGGCTTCTTGGCGGCGACGATAGGCGGCATGGCTGACTGGTTTGGCGTGACAGCTCTTTTCCGCAAGCCGCTGGGCATCGGCTTCCACACAGAAATTTTACGGCGCAATCGGGCGCGAATCATGGACGCCATCGTTGAATTCGTCGGCACCGATTTGCTCAACACCAAAAATATCATGGAGACCGTCCGCGACGAAAATACCGCGCAGTTGCTGATTGACTACTTCGAGCAGAACAAGGGACGCCTCAAAACCAAGTTGCTTGTGCGCGAAGTCATGGGCGAGCTGTTCGGCGGGCTTGATACCAAAAAAATTTCGCAGGGCATCGCGCCGATTCTTGAGACCGAAATAAAAAATCTTGACGCCCAAAAGCTCTTCGACGCCGTGATTAAGGTCGTCACGAGCGATAAGCACAGCCGCAAGATTTTAATCGCGCTGTTCGACACGGGGCATAAGATTTTGCGCAGCCCGCACATGCAAGCCGAAATCCTAAAGAAGATAACCGAATTGCGCGAGGCTTACGAGGGCGACTCTGCCGGACGCGCTTTGGTGCTCAGCTCAATGGATTTGACCGACGAAAAGATTTTGAACATCCTCAACGAGACGGTCGAGAAAAAAATCAGCGACGCCGAGAAAGTCCTCAACACGACGGGCGCGCTTGTCGACAGCGAGACCGCCAACGCCGCTGACGAGATGATTAAAACTTTCGGCGGCTTCGTCAAGGGCGCGGCGGGCTCTTTCAACACGAAAAAATTTTTCGACGACATCACGGGGCTTTTCATGCAAAAGTTCGACGCGACGGGCTTCATCAAGACATGGCTTGATATCAACGTCAAAGGAGAGACCGACCCGAAAATCCTTGAAAAGTTGCGCCGCCAACAGGCCGCCAATCCCAAGACCACGCTGATTGTCGAAGTCGAACGCAAGCCCGTAATTTGGAAGGACGCCGTCGATTATCTTGTCGACGCCAAAATCGACGAGTTCATCAACAGCGAGAGCCTTCAGAAAAAATTCGACAATCTTATCAAAGATTTTATTGAGGGCTTGCTTGAAGAGTATCGCGGGCAAATTCCTACGATGATTCGCGAACGGCTTGACAAGTTCAACGACGATGAGCTGACGGAGTTCGTCGAAGGGCATGTGGCTGACGATTTGCAGATGATTCGTATCAACGGCTCGGTTTGTGGCGCGGCGGTCGGCATGTTGCTGTTCGTCGTTGCGCAGATTATCGAACGCCTTATGCGGTAGCCGTCCTTTCTTCCCGCGCAAGAAAGACTTATAAGAATTATTTTATTTAACTACTTTTTCTTTGCTCACCCAAAGAAAAAGTAGCAAAAAGAAAAGGTGCCTCGCAGGGGCGAAGGGTCGTTACCCGCACCGTCCGATATTTTCAGCGTGGCTGCGCCGACGGTATTTGCGTCACGCAAATGCGTCGGCGACGGCCGCCCGTCCTTGGGCGGCCTTTAATCAGCATTCATATCCTTCTTGAAAGGTTGTGAGAATTTTTGAACAGGTGGAATACTGCAGATACAACTTTGCTGTGCGCCGCGCTGTGTTTCTTGACGGCGGTCGGCATTAAAGTCACGTTCCCCGGCAATGTCGTGGCGGAAGGGCTTTTGTTTGTGACGGAGGCGGCTCTCGTCGGCGGCATAGCTGACTGGTTCGCCGTGACCGCGCTTTTCAAAAAGCCGCTCGGCTTCCCGTTCCACACCGCCATTTTGCCGCGCAGACGCAAGGATTTCGTCAAAGCGTCGGTCGTCATGGTTCAGCAAGAATTTTTTTCGCGACGCACCATTTTTAAAAAGCTCGGCGACTTCAAGCTCATGCCGCGTATCGTTGACTACTTTGCCCGCGAATCAACCCGCAAGCTCGCCGTCACGGAACTTTTTAACGTCGTGAAGAAATACATCGCCGCGCAGAACAAAGAGACGCGCTCAAAGCAAATCGCCAACGAATTGCGCCGCATCCTCCGCGACATCCCCGCGCAGGGCTTGATTGACGACTTCGGCGGGCACTTCAAGCGCAACAACAAAGACCGCGAAATTTTTATCGGCATAGTCAAGGCGTTGCGCAAGACCGCCGCCAAGCCCGAAACTTGCGACAAACTTCAGGCGATTTTGGAAGAATATGCCAACGAAAAGACCAAGAACATGGGCGGCTTCTCGATACTCATGGCGGGGCTCGCGCAAATGCTTGACCTCGTGAACTTTGAGGAGGCGGCGCGAATCATGCAAGTTCAGTTGCTGAAGTTGTTGGACGAACTCGCCGCCGATTCGCAACTGCACCGCCGCACGCTCAACGAATGCCGCTTGAAAATCTCGGAGCTTAGCGAAACGCCCGCCTTCAAAGATTTGGTCGAACGAATTCAAATCGACGCCGCAACGGCCTTGCCGCTGGAGGAGGCAATCGAACTGGCACTGATTCACTTGGAAAAGCAAATCACGACGGTCGACGTCGAAGAGGCTTTGGCGAAGGCTCAATCGGCAAAGTCTCACAAGCCCGGCAAAAGTTTGGGCGTCCTGTTCGTGACGGTCTTCAACGACGAATACGACAGATTTTTGCGGCTTCTGCGCGAAGATACGAAATCGCGGGCGGCGTTTGAAAAATTCATCGACGAACTGACGGCACGGGCAGCACTTCACGCCCAACCGCTCGTCGGCACGGTCGCGAAGTCGGCACTCGAACGCCTGACCGAAGAACAGCTCAACAATCTGGTTTACGACAAGGCGGAACAAGATTTTATCTGGATACGGCTCAACGGCTCAATCGTCGGCTCGGTCGTCGGGCTCGCGATTTTCATACTAATCAAAGCGGCAGGACTTAGCGTGTAAGGAGGCGCGGCGTTGAAATTAGGATTCTTCGATTCGGGCATGGGCGGACTTAGCGTCCTGCACCACGCGATGAAAATTTTGCCGCGCGAAGAGTTTATCTTTTTCGCGGACGAAGACAACGTCCCCTACGGCACGAAGACGCCCGAAGAGGTTTTGGGCTTCGTCGACGAGGCATTCAAGTTTTTGACGGCGCAAGGCGTTGGAGCGATTGTAGTGGCTTGCAACACGGCGACATCGGTGGCAGTCGGGGCAATGCGCGAAAAATATTCGTTGCCGATAATCGGCATGGAGCCCGCGCTGAAATTGGCGCTTGACACGTTCCCGAATCGGAAAGTTTTGGTCACGGCGACGGCGATAACAATCACGGGGAAAAAAATTCGTCGGCTGATAAAAACTTTGCACGCGGAAGATTTGGCGGAGTTGCGGGCGTTGCCGCGGCTGGTCGAATTCGCGGAGCGGCAGGAGTTCAAATCGGCGGCGGTCGAAGGATATCTGCGCGGCGAGCTGTCGGCTTACGATTGGGAAAAATTTTCGTCGATGGTATTGGGTTGCACGCACTTCAATTACTTCAAAGACACGTTGAGAGAAATTTTGCCGCCGCACGTGAAAATCCTCGACGGGAACGCGGGCACGGTTAACGAACTGATACGGCGCACGCACTTACAACCTGCGCGGGCTGAAAATCTTCCGCCGACAAAATTTTTCTATTCGGGACGGCTAGTGACGGACACCGCCGAACTTGCGCGGCTCGAAAAATTTTTGAAACGGCTCGACGAAATGGAGGCGATTGAATGAAAACTTACAAGGCAGCTATCTTCGATATGGACGGGACGCTCGTCGACACCTTGGAAGATTTGTACGACAGCGTCAATGAAATGCTTGCCCACTTCGACTTTCCGCCGCGCACGATTGACGAAGTCAGACAATTTTGCGGCAACGGAGCCCGCAAGCTGATGATTCGGAGTTTGCCCGCCGATAAAGCGGATTTTGTCGACGCGGCTTTGGCTTACTACAATGACAGCTACGCCCTCCACTGCACCAACAAGGTCAAGCCCTACGCGGGCGTCATGGAGTTCTTGGCGGCGTTGGAGGCAAAAAAAATTCCGCTCGGCATCTGCACCAATAAGCAGCACTTCGCGGCGATTGAAATTGCGGAAAAGATTCTCGCGCCGATAAAATTTTCATACGTCAGCGGAGATGAGCCCAGTCAGCCTCGCAAGCCCGATCCTGCACGCGCCTTGGCAGGAGCCGCAAAGTTCGGCGTCGCGGCGGAGGACGTGGCTTACTTCGGCGATACGGCGGTCGACATTCAAACGGCGATTAACGCGGGTTTCCTTGCCGTCGGAGTGACGTGGGGCTTTCGTCCGCGCAGTGAACTCGTCGAAGCCGGCGCACAAATCATCGTCGACAGCCCGCAAGAAATTCTTGACTTAATAAACTTTGCTTAATCGAATCAAAAAAGCCGTTCCACAATCGGAGCGGCTTATTTTTTTTTAGCAAACGACCTTTTATTCGGCGTCGACAGTCGTCGAAATTTCGCCGTTATATACAGTGAACAGCACCAGCGAAGACAACGCGCTGTCCTCGGCGGTCGGCGATACAAACTCGAAGGCGTAAGCGTAATTGCCGTCGCCAAGGTTTTCGTCCGTGATTTGCGGGTTGTCGCCGATTGTGAACGTGTCGACTTCGACTTGCGTAAAATCGCTGTCATCGCCCGAAATCGTCATGCCGTAATGGAGCGTCGTAATCTCGTCACCTTCGCGGAGCTTAATCAGTTCGCGGCTGCTCATGCCGTTGCTTTCAAGCCCGTGGCGCGCGCCCAAGATGTAATATTTCTTGTCCTTGTAGACGTAGGCGACTTGCAAGTTGCATTCGACGCCGTTAAGCTTAATCGGGATTGAATAGAGGTTGTAGCCGTCATTTTCCTCGACAATCTCGACGTAAACAGGATGACCGTCAAGCATGGGCCAGACCGCGCGGAAATTGTCGGTGAAGGTGCCCGCGTTCCAATCGGCGTTGATGTCCGAATCGCTGCCCAGGTAAAGGATGATGTCGTTGTCGGCGTCGATGTAGGCAAGTTGGCAATGCACGCTGGACAGCAAGTCCATTTGCTCGGCCGTGAGTTGAACGAAGGCATTGTTATTCGTGTCCAGCTGAACGGGCAAGTCTTCCAACTGCGAAACTTCAAACAGCTGTTGCGGCTCGGCGGGAGGTTCGGGCGCGGGCGTAACCAGCGTGTCACTTTCAAGCAACGGAACGACGTCGGCGGGAATTTGACCGTAAATCAGATAGTAGTACAGGAGCTTGTGCGAGGCGGGCGCGGATTCAAGATTTACGTATTTGGCAAGGCTGCCCTCGTCGCCGCTGTAAGAGTAGAAGCCCGACAGTCCGCCGCTGCGGTTGCGGTAGCCGCCGTTGACTTTGTAGATAACCGCGCCGTCGACGGCGTCAATCAACTTGTCGGCGGTGTTCGGAAGAATCGCCTTGTTGGTCTTCGCCAAGTCGACGATGTCAACCATGTTGGTGTAGCCCGTGCGCCGCGTGTTGCCGCCGTAATTTTCAGCCTGCGCGGCACCGCGTCCGAAGTGCGCGAAAAATTGACGAGGATTTTTGTGAGCAGCCCGCAAAGCCTCAAGCCCGAACGCCTCATATGAATGACGAAGCATGGGCAACTGCGCCAAGTCGATAACGGAAAGCGTGGCGGTGTCGGCAAGGTTGTACCTTGTGCAGGCGTCAATGTAGCTGTCGCAAATCGTTTGACCGAGTTTCGCGCCGCCCATAGCCGTATTGTTCACGAACGCGCCGAGCCAGCCCGTATAGTCCCAGCCGATGCCGGGCTCAACTTCCTCCGAGGCAGTAACGTAGCGCGTAACACCGTCAAGCGCGTTGACCGTGTCGTAAGTGGCCATAAGGCACGCGTCGAAGCCAATCAGCTCAAAGGGCGGGTTATCGGCATTCGCCTCATAAACGGACGTGAAGGCGTTGCGCAAGTCGTTTAGGCTTAGGAAATTGCCCGTGCGTTCGTCGTAGCAGACGCCGACAGCCGAGCCGCCGCCGTGATCCCAGAACACGAAAACTTTATGGTCGGCCGTGAAATTTTCCTTGCCGTAGCGCACGAAGTCCGCCAGCGTGTCGACGTTGCCCATATCGGCGTCGGGCAGCGTGGCGATTCGTTGCAAGCCGCTTGAGTCGTAAAGATAACGCTCGACGGCATTGCTTGGGACGACGTTGTTATGCCATTGCTCCGCGCCGCCCGTCTGAATCAAAACCTTGACGTTGGCGGGCAGTTTGACGTTCAACAGCTCCTGGAAGTCCGAAGAGGCCGCGCCGGCACTTGTTTCCAAGTCGGTGCCGCAAAGATACCATTGAATTAGCCAAGTGTCTTCGGCCTTGTAGGTGTCCTCGAAGGTCGCCGATTTGGCGGTGCGTTGCGGCGGAGGCGCGTCCTCAATCGCCGCCATATCGGTGCAGCCCGCAACCGCCAAGCTTGCCGCGAAGAAAATCGTCAGCAAGAAAAATCTTTGTACTGCCTGTCGAACCCGTTGCATTGTCGCAACTCCTTTCCGTTAAAAAATTTACCGCCGTTGCCCTTTCTTCCCGTGCAAAAAAGGTCTCATAGAATCATTTTTATATCTACTTTCTTTCACCGGGGAAAGAAAGTAGCAAAGAAACCCGCCTCGCAGGGGCGGAAACCGACCACTTGTCCAACGTCCGCGCAAGCCGAAGCCGTGTGTGCGCCGCTACTTCGCATCACGCTCAGTACGCGGCGCGGCCGCCGTCCGTGGCGGCCTCTGTCCCCTGCAACTCGTTCCTTACTTTACCAACAGCCCTAAAAAATTTTGCATGCGATTATTTTTGTCCGGTGAGCAAATCGATTAAAGCCTTGCCGTCGGTGGGCATCCAATGAGTATTGCCGCTTGCGCCCGTCACCTTTTGGCAAGGTATCTCGAAAGTTTTTTCGGCGTGGAAGGCGATGACGTCGATGTATTTGCCCACCGCGCTTATCGCCAACTTTTGAACGTCGGTATTGTCCTTGATTTGCTCGTCAGTGGCGCCGTCCGATTTGAGCTTGCCGACCATGCCGATTAAAGCAATCAGCTCGTCGTTATTGGCGGCGGCAGTCTTCGCGGTAGCCGCTTGGTCAACCGTCGTCGTCGTCAGCTCGACAATCGGCTGCGCGCCCTCGCTTTTGAGCGTCGTCTTGAGCGCAACGTTGCCTTTGAGCTTGTCGAAATACTTTTGCGCAATTTCCTGCGCGGTGTCATCACTCAAGGGCGCGATATTTTCCATAGAGGCGACAAACGTAGCGGCCACCGCCTTGCGAATCGCGTTCCTGTCGTCCTCGTCCAAGCCGCCCGCCGATAAGTTTTCGCTCTCGCCCGTCATGACGATTTCGGCGTAGGCAAGGACGGCTTTGTCGGGCGTGCCGATGATTTTTTCCTCGCCGCAGCCCGCCGCGATTAAAGCCGCCGTCAGAGCCGCGCAGATTAAAATTTTCCTCAGCATAAAGAAAGTTCCTCCTTCCGATTGCCGCATTATATCAAAAGCAAGTTGCAGGGGACAAGGCAAGAAATTTAAAAGCCCGCCGATTCAAGCGGGCTTGTTTTGTCGGTGTTAAGCTTTAGGTGTCGCTTCTGTGCGGCAACCATTCGACTTGTATGGTAATTTCTTCGTCGGCCTTCACGTCGATTGTGTGGCGATAAGGTTTGTTGTGCCAAGCGGGCGTGAGCGTATCAAACAGCGTCTTTTTGTTCACAACTAAGCGCGTGTAGTCTACCCAGTAAGGAATGCGTTTGGATTTATCTTCTCTGTTGCGAATGTCAATGCCCAAGAGCCGTACTTGTAATTTTCCGTTTGCGAAAGTTTTGGCAACGATTTTCAAAATGCCGGCATAAGAAGTGATTACGTAACCAATGCCACCACGCTGAAACCATGCAGGTTGACTTATCCCGGCTCTGTTGTCGGACACGGACAGGATTTGAAGAGCGGCCGCGTTCGTTTTGGGCGTGAATTGAATGTCTATTCTGGCGGTAAAATAATAACGGAACTTACGAATTATCTCCACGTCATCGTGAATGAGATAAAAGTCTTGTTCAATAAAGCGTTTCACGTCTTGATACGGCGAGTGGTTGCATTGACTGATTTCCACGTCCTCCAAAACCCGCGTGACGCCCGTGAGTGCATACATGGGGCGATCGCGACCAAAAACATAAGTATCGTAATAAGATGCCGCACGATGATATATTTCCTCGTCAAAGTACGCGCTGAAGAGACCGTAAGTGCGACTCGAACCAAATATTACCCTTAAGCAAGCATCGGGCAAGCCGCTAGAAATGCCGGAATTTTTGCGCCCCGAAGCAAAGATTTTCTCCGCACGCGTGTCACGCGGCTGCAGATTGAATCCCCCCCCCCACTCGGTTTTTATCGGGCGTCAAGCGGCGCGGGAAACGTTCGTTGAGTTTTTGCGCATAGGCGATGGTTTCGGGCGTGATGAATCGTCCGCCCTCAAACGGGAACTTCAACAAGTCCGGCTCATAACGCGTGAAAAGCAACGCTATCAATAATTTGGCGTCGGAATATCCGGGCACTTCAAGCTGTAAAGTTCGAACTATTGGATCAAGCGCAGGAAAAAGATGTCGACTATTTCTTAGGTGAGCAACTACCGAAGCTTTTCCATAGTGATTTCTGGCACGAGTTTCCTGATAAAGTATTTGCGAAATGCTGTATGAGTCTTCGTCAATTATTCCATATTTATTGCAGATGTTGCGAAAAGCGGCTTTAAGAATCGTTTCAGTGGAATGAAATAACTCTTGTGACAAATTGGATGAATATGGCTTCGTTTTCCAAGATTGATTCCTTAGAAATACTTTCGGCGAGCCGCGCCAATAAGCACGGAGTGTTTCGCCGGAATTCCCTGTAAGGTTGTAGGTCTTTTCAACATTTTTTTGAAACCGAAATTTTGGAATGTTGTTAAAGGTTTGTATGGCATATGTGTTGATATTTAAGATGTCCGTAAGGCTGTAATTAAAAGTTTCTTGTTTGGGCAACGGTCGATTCAATTTGAAATTAAATCGATTGGCAATTTGAGTAGAGATTTCATAATCTTCCGGATGGCAAATAAGCGTGTCGTTGATTGAAAAAATTCGTATCTTGTTTAAGTCTGCACCCGAATTCAACAGCAACGCAAGAGAAACACGCGTGTCGAAGCCGCCCGACAAATCCGCTTGAAAAAATTTCGTATGCTCGGTCACGCCGCGAAAAACCTTACCCCAGAGTTCAACCCAGCGATCCAAGGCAGCGATGCCCTCTTCAGAATTAAGTGGGACACTGTATTCGTGATAATTTGTAAGTTCCGTCTCAAGAGTTTTTTTGATCGCGTCTATGTGAATAATCGTGCTTCTGTCGGCAAGTTCAATCTCGTTGACGGCAGTTTCGGAATAGGCGTGACTGCACACGTCATTGACCAATAAATGGTTGCAGTAGTCGCGGTTGACGGTCAGCGGGTAGCGAAACTTGACGTGGTCGAGCAGGCGGAAAAAGGAATTGCTCAGCGCGAAATAATCGCCTTGGCGGAAAAGGTAAATGCCCCAGCAACCGTTCAAGTCCTGCTTAATCGTTATCTGCCCGTCTTTGACTTCGACGTAGACGTAGCAACCGCGCCCGTCCAATCCCGCAATCGCCTCTTCGGTCAGGTTGTCCTCTTCGTAAATGCCGCTCTCTTGAATCGAATAGCCGTAAAAGCGCGTTTGAACGGCGGACAGATTATCGGAATCGATAAGGAAAAATTCCTTTTCCACGTCGAAATAATTGACGCTGTCGCGTTCCAGTTCCGTAATCTGCTCCAAAAGTTTTTTGTGCTCTTCAGCATTCCGCATATGCATCATCCTTTCGCGGCGAATGGTACTTTAGTTAAGGCTCGTTGTCAAGGAAGAAAATCTTTCGCAAGCCGTCAGCGTTTGAATTTTTTCTCGACCTTGGTGAAAATCAGCGGTATCACGAACAGAATCGAAAAGAATGGCAGGAACGCCTTGAAGAACTTGTACGCCTCGACGCTCAGCAACATTTTCATCAGCGGGTAGAAAATCACGGCTATCACGCCCAAAATCGCGAAGCCGATTATCACGCGCCAGAGTTTGTCCTTTTGCGACACCGTCGTCTTGAAGTTGACGAATCTAAGCTCAAGGAACCAGCCCAAGAAAAATGCCAGCCCGAAGCCCAAGGCGTCGAAGGCAGCCGCCCTTGCATCCGTCGGGTCGACGATAAGTTTGCCGTTCATGAAGTCTTCGGGGTACGGCTTGAAGTAAAGCCACAGGAAGACGATTAAGACCGTCAACAGTCCGCCAAGGAAAAACAAGACTTGCCGCTCCCTGTCCTTGCCCATCCACGCGAAAAGCCGCTCCGCCGCGAACAACAGCCCGACCGAATACGCTACCGCAACCAAAACGTCTTGCGGCGTGTGCACTCCCAAAAAATTTCTGCTGAACGCTACCAACAAAATTATCGCCGCGCAGGGAATTATCAGCCACGGGAAAGTTTTTCGGTAAAAAAACGCCAAGCCGCCGTAAATCGCAGTCGTGAATTGCGTGTGACCGCTCGGAAACGAAAATTCCGACGCCTTTGCCATTGCTGCCGCCGAAGGTGTCAACGCCGCGTCTTTAAACCACGGACGATAGACGCAGAACGTTCCTTTGAGCAATTCGTTAATCACGCGCCCGCACGTCGCATTGAACAGCAGGAACAGCCCCGCGTTTTTGTTGAAGCACCAGAAAAGTATCGCAGGTATCGCCGCAGTCAAAGGATTCGTCGGCAGGGCGGAGACCAGCGTAAACAATCCTTCGCCGCCCCAATCGTTGCGCAAGCCCTGCAAAAATATTAAATAATCTAAATCCACAATACGCCTCCTAATTACTTCTGATAAAGTTCATTTTGTGCGCGACCGTCATTAATTCGCTTTGTCGAATCACCATATTTAAAGCCGTAAATAAATTGCTCGTCGAAACTTCCGCAATCATAAGCATTCCAATAAATTCTAGCGGGAGTTCGAGTTCAGTAAGCAAAATACTAAATGACGCCGCTATTCCGCCCGTCGCATTGGGCATGGCAAAGCTCAACTGTATTGCAATAAACGCTATGATTAACGCATCAAAAGCAGAAAAACTTTCGCCCGTGACCGACATTACGTAAAAACCCGCCATTGTCAGCTGAATCAATTTCGACGGAGAAAATAAAACCAACGACAGCGGTATCCAAAAATCGCAAAACTTTTCCTCAATGTTCAGACTTTCTTTTGATATTTCAAGGCTTTTCGGCAAGGACGCAATGCTACTGCCCGTTGCCAGCGAAATCATCGCCGCTGGTGCAATTTTTTTTAGGAAATCGGGTATCGATACTTTCGTTTTTACGTAAAGCAAAATCACCATCAGCAAAATAATTATCGCGTAAATGATTAATTCCGAGACGATTATTTTCCATACCTTCAAAAAATCGGAAAGACTGCTCGTCAATAACGTTTTTAAAACGCAAAGGAATATTACAACAGGTATTGCCGAAAAAATCAGCCTGACTATCTTAAATATTAAATAATTAAGCTCCGTAACCAAATTTTTTACGTTCGCTATCCGATTTCCAATTTTTATTATCGAAATTCCAACCACAAACGCCATTATCGTGACTTGCAAGACTTTTCCCTTTAAAAATGCTTCCAAAATGTTTGTCGGGATAATCGACAGCAATAAATCTATAATTTGCCCGACACCAACAACATTTTTATCCGCGATTGTCATTACAGGGAAAAAAATCTCGCCGATTAAGAATGTAACCGCAACTATTGATAAATCTATCAAAAAAAATCTTCCAACGACCGTCGCGCCAATGTTGCTAAGCATTGCGACATCTTCTATCGCGCAAATGCCCGATACGATTGAAAAAAATATCATAAAAACCGTCACAGTGACGATTAAACTTAGCAACGTCGATAAAGTCGGCGTAACGATTTTTTCTGCAAAAATACTTTGAATTTCTTGCGGAAAATAACCGATGATAAACGAAAAAATTATCGCCGCTATTATCGCAATCGTTATCGAATCGCCAGGAATTTTAATCGGCTTATGTTCCCGCGTCGAATAGGAAATTAATTCGTTGCAACCGTTTTCGTAACGATAAATCGTTTCTGCCTTTTCGTAGTGCAGAAAGCTTTGCATAACTTCATTGCTAAAAATCGTGTCGTCGTCAGAATCATTTTGCAGAGGATAAAACGGCTCGCCCTTAATCCGGATAATTATTTTCGGCTCGCTGAACCATTTCCGCGTATAAAGATTAAATTCTTGCGTCGTGCCGAACTTTTCTTGATAACGGAGCAAAGATTCTTCCAAAACTAGACAAATTTTTAATACGTCTTTGCGCGGGACGCGCTCTTTTTCAAAAAATGTGCGTATGTCCTAAATCGCGGCGGCAATATTTTTGTTTGTAAGTTCCATTTCAATAGAGCGGATATTTTTTGCAAAGCGCGGCGACACGTTCACGCGCTTGATTTTTTTTCTCTTCGTCGGTCGGATTGTCCAAAACCAAAGCGATAATGTCGGCGACTTCGCGCATGTCGTCTTCGACAAAGCCGCGAGTCGTCAACGCGGGACTGCCCAATCTCAAGCCGCTCGTGACAAACGGACTGCGCGGCTCGAACGGAATCGTATTCTTGTTGGCGGTAATGTTTACCTCGTCAAGGACGTTTTGCGCCTCTTTGCCGGTAATGTTTTTGCTCGTCAAGTCGACAAGCATAAGGTGATTGTCGGTGCCGCCGCTCACGATGCGGAAGCCGTCCGCCGTCAACGTTTCAGCCAAAATTTTCGCGTTCTTGATAACCTGCGCGGCATAAGCTTTGAATTCGGGCTGAAGAGCCTCGAAAAATGCAACCGCCTTCGCCGCAATGACGTGCATTAAAGGGCCGCCTTGAATGCCGGGGAAAATCGCTTTGTTGAACTGCTTGCCGAATTCGGCGTCTTTGCAAAGAATCAAACCGCCGCGCGGGCCGCGCAGGGTCTTATGCGTCGTGGACGTGACAACATCGGCGTAGGGCAACGGATTGGGGTGCAAGCCCGCCGCTACCAAGCCGGCAATGTGCGCCATGTCGACCATTAAGTAAGCCCCAACTTTTTTGGCGGTGTCGGCAAGGCGTTCAAAGTCAATGATTCGCGAATAGGCGGACGCGCCCGCCACGATAATCTTAGGCTTGCACTCCTGCGCGATTCTTTCAAGCTCGTCGTAGTCAATCGTCTCGGTCTCGCGGCTCACGCCGTAAGGAACGATTTTAAAATATTTGCCGCTCATGTTGACGGGGCTACCGTGCGTCAAGTGTCCGCCGTCAGTTAAGTTCATGCCCATAATCGTATCGCCGGGCGTCGCGAGCGCGTAGTAAACCGCCATGTTGGCCTGCGCACCCGAATGCGGCTGAACGTTGGCGTATTCGCAATCGAAAAGTTTTTTTGCGCGGTCGATAGCCAACTGCTCCGCCACGTCGACGAATTCGCAACCGCCGTAGTAACGCTTGCCGGGATAACCTTCAGCGTATTTGTTCGTCAAAACCGAACCTTGCGCCTCCATTACCGCACGGCTGACGATATTTTCAGACGCGATAAGCTCCAACTTGTTGCGTTGACGATTGAGTTCGTTTTCCACTGCCGCGAATAATTCTGCGTCTTTTTGCAAGCCTTCATTCAAATTCATCTTAAAACCTCCGTAAAATCATTTAATCAAGCCCAGAGTCGTCATCAAGCCGAAGAGACCTTGAGCCGCTACGTCGTTGACGATTTTGCCGTCCGCGTTGAAATAGTAGAAATTCATGACGCTGAACGAAAATTTTTTGCCCGTCGGCGCAAGACCCATAAAATTTCCGTCGTGCGTGCCGGAGCAAGTCCAATGCACCGCAACTTTGTCGTCTTCCGCCGCCATGTCGACAATTTCCCAGCGAATGTCCGAAAAACTTTTGCGCATAAGCTCGACGACGCTCAAATATCCCGCGCCGCCGTAAAGCGGCTTTTCGGATACGGGCGTCGTGAATTCGGCTTCGGGCGCGATAAGTTCTTCGGCAAGCGCGCGGTCGTTGGTGTTTATGCAAGTCTCGAACCGTTTCATGATTTGGCGATTGCGTTCGGCTTTGTTCATGATATGACCTCCAAAATTTTTTCGTCGGGAATTATCGGGCTAACAATGCGCTAGCGTTGCGTTTCGACGCGGCGATTAATTTCAAACGTCGCAACGTGGAGGCGCGTCCTCCGGATGCAACGTCACGTTGCCAAAAGAAAAGGGCGGTACACTAACCATTGCCAAAACGTCCGCGCAACCCGAAATGTGCCGTGCCGCTGTCCGTGGCGGCCTCTGTCCTCTGCAATGTCACATTGCCTCCAAAATTTTTTCTGCCGCTATTGCTCCGTGACGAAGGATTTTCGGCGTCGAAGTCGTCAAATCGATTATCGTCGACGACACGCCGAATCGACACTGCCCGCCGTCCAAAATCACTTCGACGCGCCCCGATAAGTTGTCGAACACCTCCTGCGCGGTCTTGGGCGGCGGCAAGCTCGAAAGGTTTGCACTCGGCGCGGCTATCGGACAGCCCGCAAGTTTTATCAGCGCAAGCGCAACGTCGTTGGCGGGGAAGCGAATCCCTACGCTCGGCAGGCCGCCCGTCACGAAATCGGGTACAATTTTATGCTTAGGCAGAATTATCGTCAAGGCGCCCGGGCAAAACGCCGCGAACAATTTTTCAGCCCGCGCAGATATTTTTGCGACGCGTTCGACCATCTCAAGGCTCGCGATGTGCAAACTCAGCGGCTTATCGGAAGGGCGACCCTTCGCCGCGAAAATTTTCTTGCAAGCCTCGACGTTGAGCCCGTCCGCGCCCAAACCGTAAACCGTTTCAGTCGGGAAGGCGACCAATTCCCCGCGCCGTATCAGTTCGGCCGCTCGACGCAAATTTTCTTCAGTCGGTTGTAAAATTTTTGTCTGCAATTAAATTCCTCCTTGCGTCGATTATAACAGATTCGCGCAACAAAAACCCGTTCTTGGTATCGAATGAATTGCGGCGGAGGATTTTTTTTGCTATCATGCAGAAAAATTTTTTGGAGGCGATTGATTTGTTGAGTGACGTCGAAATTGCGCAAGCCGCGCAGATTGAAAAGATAACGGCGGCGGCGGCTAAGCTCGGCTTGACCGAAGACGATTTGGAATTTTACGGGAAGTACAAGGCGAAAATTTCAGCCGACGTGTGGAAACGCATTGAAGGCGAGCCCGACGGCAAATTGATTCTTGTCACGGCGATAACGCCGACTCCTGCGGGCGAAGGCAAAACGACGACTTCAATCGGCTTGGCGGATGCGTTCGCGCGTCTTGGCAGGAAAGTTTGCGTGGCGTTGCGCGAACCGAGTCTTGGTCCCTGCTTCGGGATAAAGGGCGGCGCGGCGGGCGGCGGCTACGCGCAAGTGGTGCCCATGGAGGATATTAACCTGCACTTCACGGGCGACTTTCACGCGATAACCACGGCGCACAATCTTTTGGCGGCGGTCTTGGACAATCACCTTCAGCAGGGCAACGAGCTCAAAATCGACGTGCGGCGCGTCGTCTGGAAGAGAGTTTTGGATTTGAACGACCGCGCCCTCCGCAATGTGATTGTCGGCTTGGGCGGCAGAATAAACGGCGTCCCGCGCGAAACCGGCTTCGACATAACCGTTGCCTCCGAAATGATGGCGATTCTCTGCTTGGCGAAAGACTTTGCCGACTTGAAGGCGCGGCTCGGCAAAATAATCGTGGCGTACACCGTCGACGGCGCGGTTGTCACGGCTGACGACTTGAACGTCACGGGGTCGCTTGCACTGCTTTTGAAGGACGCGATTAAGCCTAACCTGGTGCAGACTTTGGAGGGGACGCCCGCGCTGATTCACGGCGGCCCCTTCGCGAATATAGCTCACGGTTGCAACAGCGTCACGGCCACGAAATACGCGCTCAAGCTTGCCGACGTTGTCGTTACGGAGGCGGGCTTCGGCGCAGACTTGGGCGCGGAAAAATTTTTGGATATCAAGTGCAGGATGAGCGGCTTGCGTCCCAACGCAGTGGTTATCGTCGCCACGATTCGCGCCCTCAAAATGCACGGCGGCGTTGCCAAAACGAATCTTGCCGAGCCGAACGTCGCGGCTGTCGAGCGCGGGCTTGAAAACTTGGTAAAGCATATCGAAAACGTTCAAGGCTTCGGGCTGCCCGCGATTGTCGCGCTGAACGACTTCCCGACGGACACCGACGCTGAAATTGCGGCCGTCGAGAAAATCTGCGCGGCGGCGGGTGTAAGGTTTGCGCGGTCGAAAGTTTTCGCTGACGGCGGCGAGGGCGGCCTTGAACTTGCGCGGGCAGTCGAGGACAGCTTCAACGACGCGAAGAATTTCAAATTCACCTACGCGGACGAGGCGGGCATTGCGGAAAAAATTTTGGCGGTCGCGCAGAAAATTTACGGCGCGGACGGCGTGAGCTACACCTCCGCCGCGAAGAAACAGCTTGCCGACATTGAGCGGCTTGGCTTCGGCAATTTCCCGATTTGCATAGCGAAGACGCAATATTCCCTGTCCGATGACCAGACGAAACTTGGTCGCCCGAAAAATTTTGACGTGACGGTTCGCGAGCTGAAAATCTCTGCGGGCGCGGGCTTCGTCGTGGTGCTTGCGGGGAATATCATGACGATGCCGGGCTTGCCGAAACGTCCTGCCGCCGAGAAAATCGACATCACCCCCGACGGCGTCATCAGCGGTTTGTTCTGAATTTTTAACACTTGCAAATAAAAGAGCCCCCTCCGAAAGCGGAAGGGGTTCTTTTGTTGAGCGAACGGCTTATTCGGCGAGCAGTTGTTCAAATTCTTCTTCGGACAGGACTTTGATGCCCAATTCTTGAGCCTTGGTGAGCTTCGAGCCTGCCTTTTCGCCCGCAATGACGTAATCGGTCTTTTTGCTGACCGAGCCTTTGACGACGCCGCCGCGCTCCGCGATAAGTGCCGAGGCTTCTTCGCGCTTGTATTTCGCCAGCGTGCCCGTCAAAACGAAACTTTTGCCGGCTATCGGCGAGCCTTCGTCGAAAATTTTCTTTTCGGCTTCCGTCGTCAAGCCCATGGTTATCAGCTCCTCCAAAATCTTGAGATTGTCCGCGTCGTCGAAAAATTCTCTGATATGCCGCGCAGTCACTTCGCCGATGTCGGGCACCTGCTGAAGTTCTTCGAGCGTCGCCTTGGAAAGCGCACCGAGCCCGCCGAAATGTTGAATCAAGTCGCGAGCCGCCGCGCTGCCCACTCCGAATATTCCAAGCCCTGTCAAAAGTTTGGCAGGGGAATTTTTTTTGCTGTCCTCAATCGCCGCAATGATTTTGTCCGTCGCCTTCGCCAGCCCGAAAATTTTTTTTGCAATCAAGTCGTCGCGCCGCGCAGGCAGTTTGTAAATATCGGCAACGGTCTTGACGAAACCCTCCGCGATAAGTTTAGGCATGGACGTTTCGCCGAGCCCCTTAATATCCATGGCGTTGCGCCCGACGAAGTTCAGCAAGTGATTTTCCAACTGCGCGGGGCAATTCGGATTGACACAGCGGAAATCGGCGGCGTTCTCTTCGCGTTCGAGCTTGTGAGCGCATACGGGGCAAGTGTCGGGGATTTTGTAGGGCTTGGCGTTATCGGGACGCTTTGAGGTGTCGACGCCGCTGACGCGCGGAATAATTTCGCCGCTCTTGTAAACGCGAATCGTGTCGCCGATACGAACGTCCAGCGCGTCGATAAAGTCTTGATTGTGGAGCGTGGCCCGTTCGACGCGAGTGCCGTTGAGTTCAACCGCGTCGAACACCGCCGTAGGCGTGACTCTGCCCGTGCGCCCTACGCTAAGCTCAATCTGCCGCAAAATCGTTTCGCGTTCGGTCGGAGGATATTTGTACGCCACAGCCCAGCGCGGAACTTTGCTTGTCGAGCCGAGCCGTTCGCGTTGCGCAAAGTCGTTGACTTTGACAACCGCGCCGTCGATATCGTAGTCGAGCCCGTCGCGCCGCGCGCCGATATCCTCAATCGCCCGCCACACTTCGTCGAACGTCTTGCACACCGCGTAGGCGTGAATGATTTTTATCCCGTTGCGAGCCATGAAGTTGTAGGCTTCGACGTGACTGTTCAATTCGACGCCGTCAACCTTTTGCAGATTGAACACGAACATCGAAAGCCGCCGCTCCTTGACGATACGGCTGTCGAGTTGCCTCAGCGTGCCCGCCGCGCAGTTTCTTGGGTTGGCGAAGGTCTTCAAGCCGAGTCGTTCCTGCCGAGCGTTGGTCGCCGCGAAATCCTTGCGAGTCATGTACACTTCGCCGCGAATTTCGAGGTAGGCGGGCGCGTCGGCGAGCTTTTGAACAACGTCGTCGATAACGCGGGCATTTTCGGTGACGTCTTCGCCTTGGTGAATGCCGTCGCCGCGAGTTATCGCTTGAGTGAATTGCCCGTCGACGTAGCGCAACGCCATTGACAGGCCGTCAATTTTTTCCTCCACGACGAATTCGACATCGCCGAGCTTTTCAATCGCGTCGCTTACGAAACTTTCAACGTCTTCGCGCTTGAACACGTCCTGCAACGACAGCATGGGGACATCGTGCGCCACGAGCTTGCCGGCTTCGCGCCGCGCAGAGCCGCCCACCGTTTGCGTCGGCGAAGTCGGCGTTATGAATTCGGGATAAGCCGCCTCCAAGTCTTTGAGCCGCGTCATGAGCTTGTCGTATTCGTAATCGGAAATTTCGGGCGCGTCGAGTTCGTAATACTTGCGATTGTGCTTGCGAATTTCCTTGCGCAGTTCCGAGAGTTCCGCTTTGACTTGAGAAATTTCCATAGACTTCACCTGCCTTGATTTAAATGAGCCCGTTGCCTAATTAGCGGCCGCCCAAGGACGGGCGGCCGTCCGCCGACGCATTTGCGTGACGCAAATACCGTCGGCGCAGCCACGCTGAAATTATCGGACAGTGCGGGTTGCGACCCTTCGCCCCCGCGAGGCACCTTTTTCTTTGCTACTTTCTTTTGGGTGCGCAAAAGAAAGTAGTTAATAAAACTTGAAATCATAAATCAGTCGAATAGAAGGACGCGCCCGCCGTCAAGTCAATTTAAGGTTTGCTGAGGGGCGCGACCTTCGTCAAAAGTTTTTTCACGCCGACAGAGGGATTCGCGAAAGAAACCGTTATTGTCTTGCTGTCGAGAGCCATAACCGTGCCGAGTCCCCAAAGCTTATGATTAACCATATCGCCGACCTGCCAATCGATTTGCGGCGCGTTCGAGGCAACTTGTTTACTCTGCGCGGCGCGATAAGCAGTGGGCGGGCTGTATACCGGCTTTTGTTGAGCGGAACTCTGTTGCTGCGTCTTAGCTTTTATCCCCAAGTATTCGACGCAAGAATCGGGAATTTCTTCGATGAAGCGAGAAATTTTTTGCTTGCTGTTCCTGCCGAAGAAACTGCGCTTTTGCGCCGCCGTAATGTAAAGTTTCGTTTTGGCGCGAGTAAGGGCGACGTAACAAGCACGCCGCTCCTCCTCCAGCTCCGCCGTGTCGTAAAGGGACATCGAGTGCGGAAAAACTCCGTCCTCCATGCCCACCACGAACACGACAGGGAATTCCAAACCCTTGGCGGCGTGTACCGTCATAAGCTTTACGCGAGATTCTTCCTCTTCGAGCGTGTCAACGTCGCTCATCAAGGCAACGTGATTGATAAAATCTTCCAGCGTGGCGTCGGGATTCATTTCGACGAATTCCTTCGCGCTGTCGACGAACGCGCCAACGTTTTCTTCGCGAGAAATATTTTCGCGCTTGCCCTCCTCCGAATTTTCGCGCAACATCTTCATATAGCCCGACTCATCGAGGACGACGTTTATCAGCTTGTCGACGGGCAAAGTTTTCGCCGACTCCGTGAAACTCATCATCATTGCGGCGAAATTTTGAACGCCTGCGCGGAATTTCGGGCTGAGTTCGAGCACTTGCCTTAGAAGCCGCTTATCGCTGACGACTTCAAGGATTGAATATCCGTTGGCGATAGCGAATTCCTCAAGGCGATTCAAATTCGTCGAGCCGATGCCGCGCTTCGGGACGTTGATAATTCGGCGCAAGTGCAAATCGTCTCTGGGATTGGCAATGGCGTACAGGTAGGCGAGGATGTCTCTGATTTCTTTGCGGTCATAAAATTTCAGCCCGCCGACGATTATGTAAGGTATCTCCGCGCCGATGAAACGCTCCTCAAACAGGCGAGATTGGGCATTGGTGCGGTAAAGGACGGCAAAGTCGTTGTAGCGGAAATTTTCTTGTTCGACGAGCCGCTTAATTTCCTTCGTGACGGCGAACGCCTCTAAGATATCACTTTCCAGGCGAATGCACTTAATCTTTTCGCCGACGGGATTTTGCGTGCGGAGGTTTTTGGGCTTGCGGTCAAGATTGTTTTGAATGACGGCATTGGCGGCGTCGAGTATGGTTTTCGTCGAGCGATAATTCTGTTCAAGAATGACGGTGCGGGCTTCGGGATAATCTTGCTCAAAGTTCAAGATGTTGCGCATATCCGCGCCGCGCCAGCCGTAGATTGATTGGTCAGCGTCGCCGACCACGCAGATATTTTTGTACTTGGCGGCGAGCAAATTCGTCAACACATACTGCGCGGCATTGGTGTCCTGATACTCGTCAATAGAAATGTATTTGAATCGCTCCTGATATTTATCCAAAACTTCGGGGAATTGGCGGAAGATGTTGACGGCGGCAAAAATCAAGTCGTCGAAGTCCAGCGCGTTATTCTCCTGCAGTTTCTTTTGATACAGTTCGTAAATCTGCACGACGTTCTTCTTGTAAGAGTCACCGCTTGAAAAAATTTGTTCGCGATACGTCGCCGGGTCAATCAAATCGTTTTTCAAGTTGGAAATGGTGGCGTGAACGTGAGAGAAAACCGTTTCGTTCAAGCCCAATTCGGCAACGCATTGCTTGATAATCGTCTTCGTATCGCTTGTGTCGTAAATGGCGAAATTTCTGTTGAAGCGTTCGGTTATTTCGATTTCGCGTCGGAGGATTTGGGCGCAAAAGGCATGAAAGGTACTCAGCCAAACACTTTGCGCGGCGGCACCGATTAATTTTTCGGCGCGAGATTTCATTTCATTGGCGGCCTTGTTCGTGAAGGTTATCGCCAAAATATTCCAAGGCGAAATGCCTTGCGCGATAAGATTTGCGATTCGATAAGTCAAAACGCGTGTCTTGCCGGAGCCCGCGCCCGCCATTATCAAAAGCGGTCCGTCTAGGCATTTGACGGCTTCCGCCTGTTCGGGATTCAGATTCTTGAAAATTTCTTTCGGATCAAAAATTTTTTGCTCACTCAAAAGAAATTCCTCCTTTCGTTTAAGGCATTATATTCGCGGGGGGAATTTTTTTCAATCAGCGAAAAAAAACGGTGCAACCGTTTGCGATTGTCCCGATAATTTTTCAAGTCAAGTTACGGAAAAATTTTGTCCGAACAGTGGGCGCGCTCAATCAATCGAACAATCTGCGCGGCCGTCTCGGAAATGTTATTGGCGGCGATTTTTTTGTTCATGGCGTCGGCAAGAGTCATCGGCTTGCGCAAAATGGCAAAGGCGGCGTCAAGCCCCGCGTCGTCCGAAATGTCGGCAACACTGCCGCCCAAGCCCACCGTTATGATTTTCGGATTCAGCTTTTTGGCAAGCTTCGCCACACCCGAAGGTGCCTTGCCCTGCGCGGTCTGAAAATCCAATCGCCCTTCGCCCGTGATTAAAACGTCGGCCGACTTCAAATCCTCCGCAATGTTCAACGCGTCCAAAACCAAATCGACGCCCGGCACGAGTTCGCCGCGCAGATACGCTCTGAAGGCAAAACCCAAGCCGCCCGCCGCGCCGTCGCCCGCTACAGATTTTTCGTCGAGCCCAAGGAAGGTCGCGCTGAGTTCGCCGAAATTTTTTATCCAACCGTCCATCGCTTGAACAATTTCGGGCGTCGCGCCCTTCTGCGGAGCGTAGACAGCCGAACAGCCGTTCGCGCCCGTCAAAGGATTCGTCACGTCGCAAGCAATTCTGAACGTGCACTCGCGCAGGGCAGGCAAAGCGTTCGCGTCGTCAATCGCCGTGACGTTCGCCAAATCGCGCCCGTAAATGCCGCCGCCCGTGAACTCAAAGCCCAAAGCCGTCAACATGCCCAGCCCGCAATCGTTGGTCGCGCTACCGCCTATGCCTATGACAAAATCGCGGCACCCGTCCTCAATCGCCCGCCGAATCAGCTCGCCGACGCCGTAAGTCGTAGTGTTGAGGGGATTGCGCAAATTTTCGGGGACAAGCGTCAAGCCCGCCGCATTCGCCATTTCCATGACCGCAAGCCTTTTGTCGACGACTTCACCGAATTCCGCCGCCACCTTGCCGCCCAAAGGGTCTGTGACTTCCGCCGACTTCAGCACGCCGCCAAGCCCGTTGACTATCGCGCGACACGTGCCCTCGCCGCCGTCAGCCAGCGGAAAGACTTTAACCTGCGCGGCGGGCAACGCTTTAAGAATGCCGTCACGCGCCGCCGCTCCCGCCTCCAAACTCGTCAAGCTGCCCTTCAAGCTGTCAATCGCCACGATGATTTTCATGATTCAACCTCCAAGTGTAAGCTTAACCTGCGCGGCAACCTTCCGCATGACGTCAGCGGTCTGCACCAAAGCCATTCGGACAAAGCCCTCGCCGTTCGCGCCGAAAGCAGAGCCGGGCGTCACCAAAACGTTTGACCGCTCAAGCAAAGTCGCAACGAATTCCTCGGACGTGCCGAAGCCTTCGGGAACTGCCGCCCATACGAACATGGTAGCCTTAGGCTTGTCGACTCGCCAACCCGCCGCGTTCAGCCCGTCAATCAAAGCGTCAATGCGCTCGACGTAAGCCGCCCGCGTCGCGTCAATCACTTCCTGCGGACTTCGCAACGCCGTAACGGCCGCCTTTTGAATCGGCAGGAACAACCCGTAGTCAATGTTGCTTTTGAGGAGCTTGACGCGCTTGACGACCTCGCGGTTGCCTAAGCAGAAACCGACGCGCGCGCCCGCGAAGCCGTAAGTTTTCGACAAAGAATTGAACTCGACGCCCACATCCTTCGCGCCCTTGAAGCTTAGGAAACTTAAGCCGCGTGTTCCGTCGAAAATCAATTCGCTGTAGGCGTTGTCGTGCAGGACGACGATGTCATTGCGCTTGGCGAAGTGAATCAGCCGCTCGTAAAAATCGGCGGGCGCAACGGCAGTCGTCGGGTTGTTCGGATAGGACACTACCATGAACTTGGCGCGGGCGGCCACGTCGGCGGGAATTTTGTCAAGCTGAATAACGTAGTCGTGTTCGGGCAGTTGCGGCATGTGGAAAAGCTCGGAGCCCGCAAGTTTCGGGCCGTCGGCGAAAATCGGATAGCACGGGTCGGGCACAAGCGTCAAATCGCCGTCGTCAATGATAGTCAAGGCGATGTGCGACAAACCCTCCTGCGAACCCCACAGCGAACAAATTTCCTTAGCAGGGTCAAGCTCGACGCCGTAGCAACGACGATACCAATCGCTTGCCTCGTTAAGCAGTTCGCGGGTGTCGGTTATGGCGTAAACGTAATTTTCGGGCTTGAGAGCCTCCTCGGCCAAAACCTTCATGACGTGCGCGGGCGGCGGGATATTCGGCGCGCCTATCGACAAATCGATAACCTCCGTGCCCGTCGAAAGTTTTGCTTGCTTCATGGCGGCAAGGCGGGCGAAAACTCCTTCGCCGAAAAGATTCATACGCTTTGCGAATTTCAAAGTATCATCCTCCCAAAAAATTTTAACGAACGAATTTAGAGGCCGTCATGGATGACGGCCGCGCCGCTTACTGAGCGTGATGCGAAGTAGCGGCGCACAGTCGGCTTCGGGTAGCGCGGGCGTTGCGAAGGTGGTCAGCAGCTAGCGCCTTTCTTTGCTTACTTTCTTTGGCGCTGTCAAAGAAAGTAAGATTAAAAATAATTCTATGAGACCTTTCTTGCGCGGGAAGAAAGGGCTTCAGCCGCTTAAGTCCCAATCGCGGACGGTAAGATTCGTCACGACGTTAATCAGCCGCTTCTTGTCCTCGCGCGCCAAGGGAATTTCGGGCTCCGGCTCAGCTTCAACCTTTTTCGCGGGTCTGTAAATCGTTCTGTTTGCGAACGACGAATCCTCGGCACTCAACGCTTTCAACTTGTCGGACATCTCAATCAGCTCATCGACGCCCATCACCGCCAGGGGCATTGCGAAAAGTTTTTCATTCGCCGCCATGAACTTTAAAATCTTAAAGCCGTCAATGAACTTCATATCCGCGCAGGTGATGACCAAAATTATGTTGTACTCGCGAAGAATCTTTATCGCGTCGTCGCCCGCCGCCGTCAACGCCTCGTATGGGAAATTTTCTTCGACGACCTTTTTCATTGCCGCCAACTCTTTCGCGTCGTTGCCGATTATCAGCACGCGTTCAATCGACTTGTGAATGTCTTCGAGCTTTTTCTTGACGCGCTCCGCCAAATCGTCGGGCAAAAGCGGTTTCATTATGTAATCCCGAACGCCCAGCTCCAAAGCCTGGCGCACGTTCCTTTTGTTGCCCGAAGCCGTCAACATCATGACGGGCACGCCCGCTATCGTCGCGTCGGCGCGAATTTCCTGCAACGTCTCCAGTCCGTCGAAGTATGGCATCAGAATGTCGAGCAAAACCAAATCGACGTGCTGCTTGCGCATAATGTCGAGCCCGACTATCCCGTTGTCGACGCAAATCACCTTGCACGACAATTTCCGCTCCAAAATCACCTTCGCGACCTTCAAGTTCATTTCGTCGTCGTCGATGACCAAAATCACACTTTCCATCCACAAAACCTCCCCGATTAAATCAAGCGGTGTTCTCATCGTCTCTCAGGGTATGTTGCCTTGATTGTAATAAAAAACCGCCTCAAACTTCAAGGCGGCGACCACTTTAAAAGTGGCTAACCAAAACCGTTTTCTTCTGCATATCAAGCCATTCCGCTGACACTTCAATCGATTAAAAAATTTTTTCGCGCTCGAAGGAAATCTTATCGGCAAGCGGCCTCGGCAGCCGTGAAAAGATTCGCTCCTTGACGCCGTCAGCCTCCGCCTCTGTCGCCTCCGGCAACAGTGCGAAAAATTTTTTCCCGCTCTGCGAAACGCAATCGCTCCGCCGCAACGATTCAATCAACACATCTTTGAACGCCTCCTCCGAGGCCGCCGCGCTCAACGTGAACTGAATCAGCGTCAAGCCCTTGCCGTAACTGTCGGCCATGCGCGCCAACAGCCGGTAAATTTTTTTGAACGTCTCGAAGTCGACGAAGTACGCGCCCGCCTCCGCATTGCGTTCGCCCAAAATCATGCGCAGTTGCGAAAGACCGCCGACCGTCGACACTTCCGCGTGACTGTGCGCGCCGAAAATCGCCAGCCCGTGCTTGCCGTGCTGTTTGACGTTGTAAAGCGCGCTGTCCGCCTTCCTGTAGAGCGTCGCGAAGTCAATGCCCTCGTCGGGGACGAACACCGCACCTATCGACGCGCCCAACGGAATTTGCATATCCGCGCCCATAAGTCTCTTGGCGGCGGTCAAAAGTTTTTCGTTGAGGAAAACGGTTTTATCCCGCAAAATCTTTTCGTCGCCGACATTGTGCAGGAAGGCAATGAATTCGTCGCCGCCCATGCGTCCCGCCAAATCGTTGCCGCGCGTTATCTCCTTTATCAGCTTGGCGAAGTGAATCAGAATTTTGTCGCCCATGGCGTGCCCGTAAAGGTCGTTGACGAGCTTGAAGCTGTCCAGGTCAATCATAAGCAACGCGCCCGCCGAGGCCTTGACGCGTTCGCCGATTTCCTTTTGCGCCGCCGATTTGTTAAGCAGACCCGTCAGCGGGTCGGTCGAAGCGGCAGTTTCCAGCCCGTGAATCTTGTCGAGGTTGTCGATTATGTTGCTCACGCGCCGCAGCAAAACGTCAGGCTTTAAGGGCTTGTGAATGTAGTCGGCCGCGCCCAGCTCAAAGCCCTTGCTTTCGGACTCTTCGCTTTCGTCGGCGGTCATGAACATCATCGGGACGGGCTCCGCACTCATTGCCTGCAAGATTTTTTGCAGTTCGTAGCCGTCGAGTTCGGGCATCATCAAATCGCTCAAGACCATATCGGGGCGTTCGTTGCGGAAAAGTTCAATCGCCTCCGCGCCCGTCGTTGCGGTTATCACTTCGTATTTCCGAGAGAGAATGCGCCGCGCCATCATCAGCATCATTTCCTCGTCGTCGACGATTAATATCTTGCTCATCATCCTGCCTCCAAGTACTGCTTAATTTCTTCACGAACTTTTTTATAAACCGTCATCAAGTCGGCGTGATTCGCTCTGATAAAGTCGAAGTCGGCGTCCTTAGCCGCCAGCTCCAAATTTTTAGCCCGTTCGCTCAAGGCGGTCGCGCCGATTGACAACGACGTTGACTTAAGCGCGTGGACGAGGATTTGATAATTTTTCCAGTCGCCCGCGTCGAAGGCGGCTTGAAGCTTGTCGGCACGAGCGGCGTCGGCGAAGGTCGTCAGCATTTCGACGAAAAAGCTTTTGCTGTCCATGCAATACTTCAAGCCCGTGTCCAAGTCAATATTGGGGCAGGCGGCGGCGAAGTCTTGACGGTCGCGCTTTCCGAATTCGTCTTCGCCAACGGGTTCATCTTCGGGCGGCTCAGTCTCAAGTCCAAGCCACTTTGCAATTTCTTCGCGAACTTTTTGGTAAGCCGTCATCAAGTCGGCGTGATTGGCTCTGATAAAGTCAAAGTCGGCGTCCTTAGCGGCGAGCTCCAAAGCCTTTGCCTTATCGCTCAAAGCGGCCGCTCCGATTGACAACGACGTTGACTTGAGCGCGTGGACGAGGATTTGATAATTTTTCCAGTCGCCAGCGTCGAAGGCGGCTTGAATCTTGTCGGCGCGCGCGGCGTCGGCGAAAGTCGTCAGCATTTCGACGAAAAAGCTTTTGCTGTCCATGCAGTACTTCAAGCCCGTGTCCAAGTCAATATCTGGGCAGGCGGCGGCGAAGTCTTGACGGGCGCGCTTGCCGAATTCATCTTCGCCAACGGGTTCGTTGTCTTCGGGCGGCTGTTCAATCTGCGCGGTCGGCGCGGGAATGTCTTCCTTTTCGTCCGAAGCGAACGAAACAATTTCGGCGGGCAAGTACTTTGCCAAAATCGCCTCCAGTTCGGCAATGTCAATCGGTTTGCTCAAGTAGTCGTCGAAGCCTTCGCGCAGATATAATTCGCGCATTCCGGCAATCGCGCTGGCAGTGAGCATGACAACCGCCGTCTTGTCGCTCAAAATATTTTCGCGGCGCATGACCTTCAACGTCTCAAGGCCGTTCATGCCGGGCATCATGTTGTCGAGGAAGATTATGTGATAAAAATTTTTCTTCGCCATCTCAATGCACTGTCGGCCGCTGTCGGCGAGTTCGGGGACGATTTTGTTGCGCTTTAGCAGGGCAGTGACGACTTTCAAGTTCATATCGTTGTCGTCGACAGCCAAAACCTTCGCGCCCGCCGCAACCAAAAATTTTTTCTCCGAGCCGTTGTCGACGGGTTTAAGGTGGCGTTCGTCGTATTCGCCGACGGGATGCCTGTCAATGATTCGCTGAATCAGATTGAAAGAAAATTCCGAGCCTTTGCCGTATTCGCTTGCAACTTCGAGCCGACTGTCCATCATGCCCAAAAGTTTTTGGACAATCGCGATACCCAAGCCCGTGCCCTCAATGTTGCGATTTTTCTCTTCGTCGAGGCGTTGGAAGGATTGAAACAGCTTGCCCATGTCCTCCTTGCGAATGCCAATGCCCGTGTCGCTGACTTTGACTTGAAGGGCAAAGGTGTCGGCGTCGACGGCCTTGCCGCCCATGTGCAGGGTGACCGAGCCCGTGTGCGTGTACTTGACGGCGTTGGTTAGGATGTTCGTGACGATTTGGCGGAGGCGCACGTCGTCGCCGTAAAGACTTTGCGGCAAGCCCGAATCGATGTCCGTTTTGAATTCGAGCCCCTTCTTGCGAGCCTTTTCCGAAATCATGTGAACGAGGTCGTCAATCAGCCTCAAGGTTTCGTAGCGCACAGGGATAATTTCCATTTTGCCGTCTTCAATCTTGCTGAAGTCGAGAATCGAGTTAATCAGCGTCAAAAGCGTCTTGCCCGCGCTCTGAATGTTGTGGGCGTATTCGATGACGTCGGGGTTGCGGCCTTCGCGAAGAATCATTTCGTTCATGCCGAGGACGGCGTTAATCGGCGTGCGAATCTCATGGCTCATCTGCGCGAGGAATTGAGACTTCGCCTGGCTTGCGGCGAGCGCGGTATCGGAGGCTTCTTGCAATTGCCGATTGACCGAGGCTTGCCAACTCAACAGCCGACTTATCAGCGTGTTGACGATGACGATGCAAATGCTCAACAGCGCGATAAACACGATGCCCAAAATAAAAATGTTGCCGTAAATATTCCACCAGCTGTTGGCGACGATAACCGTAAATTGCGAGGTGACATTCTTTTTGGCGAGGCAGGAAACGTATTTGCCCGAATAATCGCGGAAAGTTCGGATGTCGTTGCTTTCAAAGTTGTTGGCGTATTCGGTGCCGCTTATGTCCGTCATGCGCTTCTTGGACATTTGATATTCGTTATTGGGATGATTGATTATTATGCCGTTGCGGTCGACGAGGAACGCGTAGCCGTCCTTGGTGTAGCTTTCGCCCAAAACCTGCGTCAAGCGGTCGAGATAAAAGTCAATCGCGAAAATGCCGACGAATTCGCCTTTGCGCCCGAAAACAATCTTCGCCATGGTGACGCAATACATACCGGTTTGGGCGTCGAGGTAGGGCGCAGAGACGCTGAAACCGCTGACAGATTTTTCCGCGTCGATGTACCACGGCCGCTTATCCACGCGCCATTCGGGGTCGCTTGATTCCCAGCCGTTGTTCATTATGACTTGGTGCTGATTGTACGGGTTGGCGAGGTAGCAGACGGACATTTCGGGATAGTGCTTTGCAATGCCGTCGAGGAACTTCACGGCGGAAGGATAATCGTTCATGAGTTCGGGGTGTTCGCTTAGGATGTTCGCTAACATGAGCAAGATACTGCGCTGCTTTTCAATCCAGTTGGACAGTTGGTGTTCGTAGGTGTCGACGGCGCGATTCATTTTGGTGTCGCCGTCGCTTAGCGTCGTCCGCAAGCAAATGACGAACGCCACGACCATTGCCACAGTCAAGACCGCGATAATCCCGCCGCGAGCGTAGCGGCTGATTTTGGAAAGTTCTTTGCCTTGGACAGTTTTTTCGGCGGAAGATTTCTTTTTGTCGCTTGAAATGATTGTCGAGTAGGAAAACAAATCGTCGAGCATGTCGGAGAGCTTGAGAGCCGATTCGCGAACCTTGGCGGCGTTTTCGGCGGGGTTGCCGTCCGTTTGGAAACCTTCGACGTTTGAGAGCTTCAAAATATTTTTCAGCGGGTCGCGCAGTTTTTTTGACAGCCGCGATAAAAATTCTTCCTTGACGTGCAAAGCATTTTCGGCGCGGAGCCCGTTGCGCATGGCGTTGAGATAGAAGAAAATTATCGCCAACATCATAATCAAGCTTAGAATCGTCGTAAAGAACATTTGCCTGTGGCTGTCGCGATAAAATGCCCGATTGTCTATGCTTAAGATGATGTACCAGCCGTTGGGAGTCTTGCTGCTGAAAATCGTGTGGTCTTCGCCGTCAATCGTCGCGGTGAAGCTTTCGCGGCTGTCGGCCTGCAAAATGCGCGCCAAAATGCCTTCGTATTCGGGCAACTTGTCCGAAACTTTCTGCCCGACCAGATTCATGTCGTTGTAGCCGATAATCATGCCGCCATCCGTGACGATTAACGCTTTGCGGTCTTTGTTCGCGCTCATCTTCCGAATGAAGTATTGAACGTCGGCGAACGTGAAATCCATTGCCACGACGGTCTGATTGTCGTCAAGCATTTTGGAAATCGTGTAGCACATCGTGCCGGTCATTGCGTCGACGTAGGGCTCGGTGAAGTAAACCTTGCCGGGATTTTCAGCCGCGCCCTTGTACCAGAGCCTTTCGGGAGCGTGATAATCGGGCGGCATATCGAAATCGGGGATAATCGTCCAATCTTTGCCCGCAATGTAGGCATTGAAGCAGACGCCGCCCGTCATATTTTTTTGTTCGCGTTTGCGGCGGTAGAAATATTTTTCCAGGTCTTCAAGCGAAACTTTGGCACTTAGCATTTGTTCCGCCTCCATGGACATTTGCAAGGTCGCGCCCTCCGCCTGATACAGCACGCTTTGAAAGTCGCCGCGAATCACTTCCAGTTGCGTTTGACCCATTTCCTCCGCCTGGTACGCCGTCATGCGATAGATTAGGCGCACGTTGATTGTTATGACGAATAGGAAAATCAGCGTGATGGCGATTATTATTGCGAAGTCGCTCCGCTTGCCGCTCCTTAGGATTTGCCAGTCTTGTAAAAATTTCTTGCGCATGATTAATCCCTTGCCTTTGCCATAGAAAAAAATCTTGCTAAGATTATACGCCATATAGCTGAAAAATTCTCTATTACTTTTCGGAAAATAAAAACCCTCCGTCGCGGAGGGAAACTTTTTTCTGCCGGCGTAAGTTGCGCGCCGCCCGAATCAATGCAATAATCGCCGCAATGACCAAAATCTTTTCGGGAGGCTTCGTCATGAAGAAAAAATTCAGTATGGTTATCGGCAATCCGCCCTATCAGGACGACACCACCGGCGATAACAAAAATTTCGCGCCGCCCGTCTACAACAAAATCATGGAGGCCGCGCACAAGGTAGCCGACAAAACTATCCTAATCACGCCGGCGCGCTTCCTCTTCGACGCGGGCGGCACTCCCAAGGACTTCAACCGCCGAATGCTAAATGACCCGCACTTCAAGGTTTTGGAATACGAGCCCGACGCAAGCAAGTACTTCAAAGGCGTGGACATCAAAGGCGGCGTCGCCATCACCCAATACGACAACACGCGCACTTTCGAGCCCATTGGCATTTTCATTCCTCACGCCGAACTGCGCGCCATTCATCAAAAAGTTGTCGTCGACAATCCGAACTTCCGCCCGCTCAGCGAAATTGTCTTCGGGCGCACAAATTATCGCTTGACGGAAAAGTTTATCGAAGCTCACCCCGACGCGCCGTTTCTTGAACGCAAAAGAGATTTTCTCAAGTCAAACGCCTTTGAATACGCGGCAGATTATTTCTTCGACGAAAAGCCCGACGACGGCAACGAATACGTTCAAATTCTCGGCTTGCTGAACAATAAGCGATTTTTTAAATGGATTCGCCGCGACTACATACTTCCAAGCGACGAGAATAAAAACTTTGACACGTTTAAAATTTTTGTTCCTAAGTCGAACGGCTCAGGGGCATTGGGCGAAGTGTTGAGTACACCGCTTGTCGGCTCGCCGCTGGTAGGCAGCACGCAGACTTTCATAACGATTGGAGCGTTCGACAGCCGCGCAGAGGCGGAGGCTTGCTTGGTTTATGTCAAAAGCAAATTCGCGCGCGCCATGCTGGGCATTTTGAAAATCACGCAAGATAATCCGCCGCAGACATGGGCAAAGGTGCCGTTGCAAGATTTTTCGGCGACGAGCGACATCGATTGGGGCGAGGCGGTCGACGAACAGCTTTATCGGAAATACGGGCTGGAGGCGGCGGAGATTGACTTCATCGAGCGGCACGTCAAGGCAATGGACTGAAGCTTGCCTTCGACGACACTTTGACGGCGTTCGCAAAAAAATATTCCGTCCGCGCAGATTTTTCGACGGCAGATGGAAACACGAGCCTGTTAACGTATTGGAAGGACGGCGGGAATTGATTAGGCGTTGAATAAATCGGCGGGCATCTTGCCGAGAAAATAATCTTCAAGCAAATCCCAAATCGCCGCGTCGTCGAAGTCGCCCTCGTAAATGTAAGTCAACATTTTAACGGAAATTTCGTGACGCGCCGTGACCGACTCCAGAATTTTGTTTGAGTAGCCGCCGCCCGCGTCGATTATGTTTTTCAAGTTGCGAATCTGGTTGATGTGAATGTAAAGCTGGCTGTTGGCGCCGCCCGTCATTTTGAACGCCAAAACGCCCAACGCCTCCAAAACGCCCAGCACCGTGTTGAATTCCTTGGCGGTCTTGTCGTTGGCGTTCGTGATGTAAAATTGCCCGTCGTGAGTCTCGTTGACGATTCGCGCAAAAATTTTCTCGACCCACGCGAAGTAAAACCTAATCGCCGTGTTGAAGCGGTAGTAGACGCGCCCGTTGGGCATTGTCTTTTCCGCGAAGATTGAATGCGCGCCCTTGGCGAAATTTTTCCTGTAAGCGTCCATTGACGCGATTAAAATGTCGCAAATGGTTTGCGCCCGATACTTTGAAATTTTTTCGTCGACAAGTGCCGCGCTCAAGTCGTCAGCCGAAAAATATTTCATCGCGCCGACCGATTGATTGACCGCCGCCTTGAACTTCCCGAACAGCTTATCGAAACCTGCGCGGAAGTCGTTTTCAAAGCTAATCTCGACGCAAAGCGCGGGCTCAAGCCGATAACGGCTGTTGAAGGGCAAATCGCTGCTCTTGGTGTACAAAAGGTACTTGAACTGCGGAAAGGAGCGGTCGCGATAACTTTTTTCCCAAATCGTTTGCAAATTCACTCGGCAGACGTGACGGGCGGGCTCAATTTCCGTGAAGCAGTTGCCGTAGTCTTCGCGGAGTTTTTTTTGCGTCGAAGGGCTCATCACGAAGAAACCGACGGCGAAAAGCGGAATCGGTCGGACAGTCAGCGGCGAAAAGCCAAAGCGCGCCTCGAAGTCTTTTTGGATAATCAACAGCGCGGTCTTGACTTTGTTGACGGCGGTCGCCTCGTCGCTGTACCTGTCGAAGATGTAAGCGAAATTTTCGGCGTCAAGCAGGAAATTGTTTCGCGGCGCGATTTTCCACAGCTCGTAAATTTTTTTCGCCACCGCAACCAGCTGATAGTTCCTTATCGCGCTCAGCCCGTGCAGCCGCTTGATGTACTTGAAGTCGCGCTTGTCGTAGTGATAATCCGCCTCGCCGCGCAGATTTTTACGCCGCGCCGCCCGCCCTATCTCCTGCACGTAGTCGCAAACGTTGCCCGTCGGCGCGAAGTGCATGACAATTTCGATGTCGTCGATGTCGATGCCCATGCCGAAAGCCTTCGTCGCCAACATGACGGGCTTCTCGCCGCGCAAAAATTTTTCGTAGTTCTCGCGCTTGTCGTCCTTGCCCATGCGCCCGTGATAAGTCGCCACGCCGTCGAAGTGTCCGCCGCTCTGCAAGCGCATCTTTGCCTTTTCAATCAGCTGAACTTCCGGGAAATAAATCAGCGTCTTCTTGCGCAAGATGTTGGCGCGCTTGACGGCTTGAAGCAGGTCGCGATACTTCGGCAAGTCGAATTCGGCTCGCTCGCCCGCCTCGAACGGCGTCTTGTCGATTTTTATTTCGATATCGTCGCGCTTGACGTAGCCCAGGTAAGTTATCGGCTCGCGCAGGTGCAAGCTGTTAATCGTGTCGTCGTACATATCCTCCGCGCCGTGATAAATCGCCGTCGCCGTGAACGTCGCGATAACGAACGGATTTTTTTTGCGCAACTTCCTGATGTGGTCGCCCAAATACCAATAGTCGGGGCGGAATTGCTTGCCCCACGTCGTGACGATATGCGCCTCGTCGACGACAAGTAAGCCCACCTTGCGCGCGCCTATCAGCTGTTCGATATCGCTGCGGCTCAAGAGCGTTTCGGGCGAAAGGTAAAGGATATCGCATTCGCCCGCCGCCACTCTGCCGATAATCGCGTCCTTTTGTATCGGCGAAATGTCGGAATTAATCGTCGCGGACAGCCGATAATTTTTCAGCTCAAGATTCTTGACTTGGTCGTTCATGAGACCGATAAGCGGCGAAACGACAATCGTCAGCAGCTTGTAGCGTTCGGCAAGGTAAATGGCGGGGATTTGGAAGATGACGGATTTGCCCGCGCCCGTCGGAGCCGTGACGAATACGTCGCGGAAATTTTCGCCCGCATTACAAAGTTCGGCCTGCTGAACGATGTCGGCAATGATTTGCTCTTGCGAAACGTCGAAGGTGCTTTTAATGCCGGCGTCGAGCTTTTGCACGTCGTAGACCGTAAAATTTCTGAAGGCGTCATAGCCCCAATGTCGATTCAAAATTTCGTCGTAGGCGTCGCGATGTTCAAAGCCGCGCCTGAACTTTTCGGGGCGCACGCGGAAAATTTTACTCTGCGCGGAAAAATTTTCGCTTAAAATTTTCAGCCGCTCGTTTAGCCTGTCCCTGTCGCCCGTGTAGTTTTGCGTCCGCACAAAAATTTTTTCGGGCTTGGCGAAGATGATCCGGCGGGCGCATTCGACGAAATCAGTTTCCTCCTGCAGGTCGAAGTCAATCTGCGCGGCGTCCGAATCAATTTCGGGAATATCGGCGGCCGACGCGAACAGTTTCACGACTTTGACTTTGGGCGCGTCCAAAAGGTGTTCGTCATTGTAAACGCCGACAAGGAAATCGCCGCAAGCCTTCAGCCCGACGAACAGCTCAACGATTTTGGCAACGCTGCCCAAGTTTTCGCTCGGAAGGTCGTCGACGGGGTTTTCGGTCTCGGTGAAGTGTTCAAGCAAAAGTTTTCGGGTCTCGTCGCCGAACGCCGCCTCAATCGGGTATTGCTCGATAAAAATGTTGTTGTCGACGACGTAAACCGCATCGTATTGCGCGAAGACGAACGGGCTAAGCAAAAGGAATTCTTCATGCGTAAAAAAACTGCGCCCGCCGTTTGCAAGCGCAGAAAAATAATTCAACGGATTGTCTTTGGCCGCGTCAAGGTCTGCTTGAAAATTTCCGTCGCCGACGAAGTTTAACGGTATGCCCTTCAGCACGACGGCGGAATTTTTTTCAATCGACAATTCGGCAAGCCGTCCGCGCAGATGCCGCGAAATTATCTCGTTAGCCAAGGTGTTGCCTCCTTATTAAGGAACAAGGAACAAGGAACAAGGAACAAGTTCATGCGCGCTGCCCCCTAATCCAGAAAGTCTTTAAGATTCTTCACGCGCGCGGGGTGACGAAGTTTCCGCAACGCCTTTGCCTCGATTTGTCTAATTCGTTCGCGCGTCACGTTGAAACTTTTGCCGACTTCCTCAAGCGTCCGCTCCCGCCCGTCGCTCAAGCCGTACCTCAAGCGCAGAACATCCCTTTCGCGCGGCGTCAACGTCCCAAGCACGTCTTCCAATTCTTCCTTCAGCAGCATGAACGCGATTGTATCAAACGTTTCGGGCGCCTCGTCGACAATGAAGTCCAACAGCGGCGTGTCGTTGTCTTCCATGACGGGCACGTCCAAAGATTTCATGTGCATGTAAAGTTCGCGCCACTTGAAACAGTTCCGCACGTCCTCCGCCGTCGTATTCAGTTCGGCAGCGATTAACTCAATGCGCTTTCTGACCGTCACGCCGTCAAGCTGAAGCTTTTGGTCGAGACGGGTCGCCTTGTTGATTTTTTCAATCATGTGGACGGGCAGCCGAATGGTTAGCCCCGTGTCGGCGATGGCGCGAGAAATTGACTGCCGAATCCACCACGTCGCGTAGGTGCTGAACTCCGTGCCTTGCGAGAAGTCGAAACGTTCGGCGGCCTTCAACATGCCGGCAAAGCCTTCCTGCATCAAGTCTTCAAGCTCAAGTTCGCTGGGATATTGTTTCAGATACTTCACGGCGAATTTTCCAACGAGCCCGACGTTTTTAACGCAAAGGTCTTGGCGAGCCTGTTCGTCGCCCTCCTGAATCAAGCGCACCAGAAATTTGTTGGGAACTTTGATTTCGTGAGGCTTCTTGACGATAAGCGGCGCAACTTCGGCGGGCACTTCCTCTTGTGAGGGCGCGGCGGTTATTTCGTCGACGAGTTCAATCTTCAATTCGTCTTGAATGGCGTCGCAGATTTGATATTGCTCTTTGCGCGGCAGGAAACCGAAGATTTGGTCGAAAGCGTCATAAGTGAGCTGATTTTCGATGTATTGCGTGTTCATGATATTTTTTCGAGCAGAGCTTTGCAGCCGCGCAGGATGTCGTCGAAAGTTTTGGCGAAGCCGTTTTTGTCCCAAGGAATGTCCGTGTCGAGGAGCATTTGAATTTTGGAATCGGGGTCGCCGCCGACAATCGCCTTGACCTGTTCGACGTTGCCGGCGTCCATGCAGACGATTAAATCGTTTTCGGCGTAGTCTTCGGGCGTGATTGTTCGGGCGAGGTGTCCTTCATACGGAATATTTTCCATGGCGAGCTTGGCGGCAATGCCTTGGTGAAGCAGTTCGCCGTTGACGAGTTTGCTTGCCGCGCTTGACACCGAAATTTTATCGCTCAAGCCCGCGTCCTTAACCAACTTCCTCATGACGAATTGCGCCATCGGCGAACGTCCCGTGTTTCCGCTACATACAAACATAATTTTCATTCGAGTACCCTCCAAAAAGTTTATTGTGGCGAATTATATCACAATCGCAAAAAAAAAGCCGCTTTAAAAGCGGCGGAACAGATAACGCGCCGTGCCGTTCGTGACTTAAAGGTTATCGCCGCGCCGATACGAAATGCATGCGCATTTCTAGTTTCGTTATTTAGGGGCTGTCGGTAAAGTAAGGAAGACGTTACAAAGAACGAGGCTGCCAACTGCCAACAAACCCTTAAGCCAGAGCGGAAATATCCAAGTCGTCGAAGCCGCCGAGAAGATTTTTGACTGCCGCAAGAATTTTTTTGCACCCGCCAACGCGACTGCTTTCGATATTCAACGGCATATTCGGGTCGTGCAAGGACATCCTCAGCAAAGCCCAGCCGCCGTCGAAATTAATCCTCACGCCCTCAAAGTTCGGCTCGGCAAGCGACAAATTATTTTCGACAGCCCGCGCCTTGAAGTCGTCGAGAACTTTTTGACCGTAAGCCTTGAAGTCGGCGGCCAGAATCTTCAAGCGATATTCCGCCGTTTCCGCAGGGTATTTCAAGTCGGCGATAAGGTCGGCTAGGTGTTTGCCCTGCGCGTGCAGTTCGGCGGCGGCTATCAGCATTTTCATGGCGAGGTACGCGCCGTCGTCGAGGAAATAGTTTTCGCTCAATGCGCCGTGCCCCGAAGTCTCAATCGCCAACGGACAGATGACGCCGCTTTTGTTGAGCCGAATGCATTCGTTGATGACGTTTTTGTAGCCGCGTTTGAATCTGTGGTGCTTCAAGCCGAGTTTTCCTTCGAGAAAAGCCGTCAGTTCATCGGAGGTGATTGAATCGGTGACAATCGTGCTGCCGGGATAATCGGGCGCGAGAATCGCCGCCATCATCGCTATCAAGGCGTTGCGGCTGATTTCGCTGCCGTCACTCAAAACGGCGCCTGCGCGGTCGACATCTGTATCGAAAATTAAGCCGAGGTCGGCGCGGTTGTCGAGCACGGCTTTTTTTATCGACGCCATAGCCTTTTCGTCTTCGGGATTGGGAATGTGATTCGGGAAGGTGCCGTCGGGTTCAAGGAATTGGCTGCCCGTCGTATCGGCTCCGAGCGGCGCAAGAATTTTTTCGGCGAAGAAGCCGCCGCCGCCGTTGCCCGCGTCCACGATGATTTTCATGCCCGCCAAAGGTTTTTCGTTATCCAAGGCCGTGCAGATTTGTTCGCGAATGTTGTCGGCGTAGAGCCCGATTAAGTCAAAATTTTTCGCGCGTGACGCGTCGCCGTGTTTTTCGTCGAAGGTCGCGGCGTTTTTCAACAGCGCAGTGATATCGTCCTTTTCAAGCCCGCCGTCCGAAGTGAAAAACTTCATGCCGTTGCGATTGAAGGGCAGATGGCTCGCCGTCAACATGATAGCTCCGTCGGTTTCGGTTTCGGGGTAAATAGTGGACATGAACATCGCGGGCGTCGACGCCAAACCGCAATTCAAAACTTCGACGCCGTGCCACGCAAGCGATTCGCAAACGCCTTTAAGCAGTTCGGGCGCGGATATGCGCGAATCGTGCCCGACGGAAATTTTCAAAGCCGTGACGGGCTTGCCGCATTTTTCGGACAAAAATTTTACAAAACTGCTTGCGATAAGATTGACCGCCTCCGCCGTAAGATTGACCGTCTCGCCCGCCACGCCCGCGACTGCCACGCCGCGCACGTCACTGCCGTTTTGCAGTTTCAGCAAATTTTCTTCAGTCATAATGCCACCGTTCCTTTCGTCGAGAAAAATCTTGTTGCGGCGAATTATATCACAGCGCAAACAAAAAATCCCGCCGCTTATCGTGACGGGGCAACGTGACGTTGCATCCAACGGACGCGTCAAGTCGCTCAATATTGTCAACGTTATGACCGCGCATTAATCGTCCGCAGAAAATTTTTCAGCATGACGTGCCCTTGATGCGTCAAGATTGATTCGGGGTGAAACTGAATGCCTTCCACGTCGAAGACCTTGTGACGGACGCCCATAATCGTGCCGTCGTCCAGTTCGCTCGTGACTTCAAGGCAAGCGGGCAAAGTTTCGCGTTCGATAATCAGCGAATGGTACCGCCCGACTTCGACGCCTTGCGCCAGCCCGTCGTAAAGTCCTTTGCCGTTGTGCTTGAGCCGTGACGTTTTACCGTGAACGACTTCCTTGGCGCGAACGACTTTGCCGCCGAAAACTTCGCCTATCGCCTGATGACCGAGGCAAATGCCCAAAATCGGCAACGTGCCCTTGAGTTTGTCGATAAGCTGTTCGGTAATGCCCGCGTCCTTCGGGACGCCCGGTCCGGGCGAAATTATCACGGCGGAAAAATTTTTTGCCTCGTCGACGGAAATTTTGTCGTTGCGAATGACTTCGACCGCCGCGCCCAGCTCCGACAGCAACTGATACACGTTGTACGTGAACGAATCGTAATTATCAAGCAGAAGGATTTTCCCGTCAAGCATTGTTCTCGACCTCCTCGACGACTTCAAAGAGAGCCTTTGCCTTCTGGAGGAATTCGCGATACTCGTTTAGCGGAACTGAATCGGCGACAATGCCCGCGCCCGTCTGAATCACGGCGTCCGTGTCGTTTTCAATGCGCATCGTCCGCAGCGTGATACACATGTCCATATTGCCGCAAAAATCCATGTAGCCGACGGTGCCCGCGTAGCTTTTGCGGCGGACGGGTTCCAGCTCGTGAATGATTTCCATTGCGCGAAGCTTGGGCGCGCCGCTGACCGTGCCCGCAGGAAAGGTTGCCTTCAACACGTCAATCGGCGTGAAACCGTCCTTGAGCGTGCCCGTGACGCTTGAGACCATGTGCATTACGTGGCTGAAGTATTCGACGGCTCGGAGCTTTTCGACCTTGACAGAGCCCGCCGCGCAGATTCTGCCCAAATCGTTTCGCGCCAAATCGACCAGCATGGAGTGTTCGGCGTTTTCCTTGACGTCGGACTTCAAATCGGCGGCAAGGGCGGCGTCTTCGTCGGGCGTCTGACCGCGCCTTCGGGTGCCGGCTATCGGGTAGGTGAAAACTTTTTTGCCCGCGACCTTGACGAGCATTTCGGGCGACGCGCCGACCAACTTCACGCTTCCGAAGTTCAGATAGAACATGTACGGCGACGGATTGACTTGGCGGAGCTTGCGATAGAACAGGAAGGCGGGCTTGGTGATTTTCGCGCGGAATTGCTTGGACGGGACGACTTGGAAGATATCGCCCGCGAAAATGTATTCCTTGGCGCGTTCGATAGCCGAGAGGACTTCGGGAGGTGCTTCGCCGTAGCGTTTCATGAAGTCAATCGGTTCGTGAGGAATTTTTTCGGGCGGAGGGACTTTCAACGGTGCGGAAAGTTTTTCGGCGATTTGATTCATGCGGGCGGCGATTTCGCTGTAGCGTTCGGGCAAGTTGTCCTGCGCGGACACGTCGGCGAAGTAAATCAGCCGCGCAGAATTTTTTAGGGCGTCGAGGACGATAAGCACGCGGCAAATCATGAATTGCCCCAAAAGTTCTTCGTCGTCGAGTTCAAGCCCGCGAATCCTGTCGAACGTGGCGGCGACTTCAAAGTTAAAGCTGCCGATTAAGCCTCCGTTGGCGAGCGGCAAATTTTTATCGATATTGGCGGGCGTGTAGCGCGCCATGAATTTTTTTATGCTGTCGACGGGCGCGCCGTCAATGCACTTCATCAAATCGCCGTCACGAATCATGAGTTTGGACTTGAAAACTTGCAACTCAACGAAAGGCTCCGCGCCAACAAAAGAAAATCGCCCGAAGGCTTGATGAGTGGTGTCGACCGATTCGAGGATAAAGCCGCGTCCGTTTTCGACGAGCTTGTAGAAAATCGAGACGGGCGTATCCAAATCGGTGCTGATGTTCGCGCTGACGGCGATTAGGTTTGCACTTCGAGCGAAAGCTTGAAATTCTTCGAGCGACGGGGAAATTTTAATCAAAACAAACAACTCCCTTACTTCGAGCCGCCCAATGCCTTGGTTGCGTCGTTGACGGCTTGGGCTGCGTCTTCGAGCGACTGCTTAACGATGTTCAGGTCTTCGGGCTGAGTCTTTTCAACGTCGATGCCGAATTTCGCCAGCGTCGGTCCGGCTATTTCCTTCGTCTTCGTGACCAGTTGCTGCTTGAGGCCTTGCTGATAGCCCGTGGCGGTCTGTTCCATTTCGTCCACCGAAGTTGTCATGCTGTAGACGAGCAAGCCTATAACCATCAAGCCGACGAGCGAGATTAGTGCCAAAATTCTTCTTAACATACCGAAAACCTCCTTTGAGTTATTTCGCGGCAATTATAGCACAAAAAAAGCGCGGGGAAAATTTTTCTGCCCCGAAAGCAAAAAATCCCGCCGAACACTTCGACGAGACTTTTTGTTACTTCAAACGATACGGTGCGACGATTATTTTGATGTGCCAAGCTTTTCCTTTACTTTTTTGAACAAGTACTCCACCGCGAGGTAAATCAGTGTGTCGATAGGATTCCACCGTTTCATTTCCGATTCTCCTCCTTAAGACAATCAAAATCGTGTTCACCGCCGGTGCAGGTTCTAAAACCTTGCGCATGAAGTTTAGCACGCTTCGAGCCGCGCAGTCAAGGAAAAGAGGCTGACGAGTGTCTTTCGCGAAAAAAGTTTTTGTTATTTCGCTTGACGCATGATATAATCGCGCCGGTCGCCACAGACGCGGCGGAACAGCAAGCGCGCCGTGTTAATCGTGATTCAAAGGTTATCGCCGCGTTTTCAATAGGACGGTGGTTTAATTGGTTGTGGAAATTATCAGCGTCGGGACGGAAATTCTTATGGGCAACATCGTCAACACGAACGCGCAGTATCTTGCCAAGCGGCTGGCGCATTTGGGCTTCGACTGCCATTTTCAGACGGTAGTCGGCGACAATCCCTCAAGGATAAAATCTGCGCTGGACGTTGCCTACTCGCGGGCGGACGCCGTGATAATGACGGGCGGGCTCGGTCCCACGAAGGACGACTTGACCAAGGAAATGCTTATCGAATATTTCGGCAAGACGCCCGTCGTCGACGCGCAGGTTTTGAATTTCCTTGAGGCACGGGCTAAGGCTCGCGGCTTCGGAAAACTTTCTGACGGCATGAAAAAGCAGGCGATAGTCCCCGCCGATTCGCTGATTCTGTACAATCACCACGGCACCGCGCCCGGTTGCGTCATGGAGCGCGACGGCAAAGTTT
>CAMJMR010000011.1 GCA_946407095.1 uncultured Selenomonadales bacterium
AACCAATCGCCGCGCTCAAAAGTTTTTACGGGTACATCGGAACAACTTCAAGCCCAACGCCTTCGTAGAAGCCCGCCGGCCGCTTTGAAAGCGGCGGAACAGATAACGCGGTCAGCTGCTCATAACTTTAACCAATCGCCGCGCTCAAAAGTTTTTACGGGTACATCGGAACAACTTCAAGCCCGACGCCTTCGTAGAAGCCCGCCGCTATGTTGAAGTTCTGAACGGCTTGCCCCGCCGCGCCCTTAACCAAATTGTCAATCGCGGAAAGAATTATAACACGGCGCGTCCTTTCGTCAATGTGCCAACCCAAATCGCAATAGTTGGAGCCGCGCACGAATTTCGTTTCGGGATAGGCGTCGCGTCCGAGCAGGCGAATGAATTTTTCCGAGCCGTACATTTTCTGAAAGGCAGCGTCAATCATATCCGCGCCGACGGTTTCATTGAGCTTGGCGTAGCACGTAGCCAAAATCCCGCGCGACATAGGAACTAAATGCGGCGTGAAGTTGATGACGGTTTTTTCTCCGCCGAGGTCTTCTAGTGCCTGTTCGATTTCGGGCGTGTGACGGTGGTGCGCCACGTTGTAAGCCTTGAAGTTGTCGTAAAGTTCGGGGAAGTGGTTGCCGAGCTTGAGCCCTCTGCCTGCGCCCGACACCCCACTTGCCGCGTCGACGATGATTGAGTTGACGTCGACCAGGTGATGTTTGACCAGCGGCGCAAGCGCAAGGATTGAAGCCGTCGTAAAGCAGCCCGCGTTCCCGATGATTTTGGCGTCGCGAATTTGCGCACGATAAATTTCAGCCAAGCCGTAAACTCTGTCGGCGTCCTTGTGAATGTGCGGCACTTTGTACCATTCCTCATAGACGGCGGTGTCGGCGAAACGATAATCCGCGCCCAAGTCGATTATCCTCACGGGCAGCGCGTCGAGCTTGAGGCCCGCGTCCATGGCGTGGCCGTGCGGCAGGGCGATAAAGATAAAGTCGCTGTCCTTGCCAATGTTCACTATGTCCGACAGACTTTCCAGCGTCATATCGCAGATGCCGCGCAGGTGCGGATACAGCTCCGATATTTTTTTGCCGGTGTGGCTCTCCGAGGTTATGTGCACGAGCTTTGCTTGCGGGTGCCTGTGCAGTATCGACAAAAGCTCTGCTCCCGCGTAGCCCGTCGCTCCTATTACGCTGACTTTGACCAAAATTTTTCTCCTCCTAAAAATTTATAAAAGCCGTCAATTCGGCACTCTGGCGCGAATAGCGTCAAATTCTTTTCCAAACATAGTTTCAGGTGGAATAATATTCCATTTTATTTCACTGTACGGATTTTCAACACTGTCAATTACTTTACCGTCATGGTCATACAAAACAACATGAAGAAGACCACAATACTTAATTTCATTTTCTTCCTTAAAATACTCTAAATTTATTGAATGTGACATATTATAAATCCACTGAGGCACTGGGCTGCCTTTTGAACGATAGTGTTCGATTGCTCTGTTGCGTCCTGTTTCGCTATAAATTTTTTTAGTAAATGCACGAAAAACATATCCAGGATAATTATAATCACGGCGGATTGAGTTATTGTCAACGTAAATCGTGTGCTCTTTGTTTGAGGCAACCCAGACCCAATCAGCTGCCGAAGCCGTCAACGAAACCAGCACGGCGCAGAGCATGACGACAAGCGCGATAAAATTTTTCATGGCAACCAAACTCCTTTCGATACCCGACAACGCAAAACACTAGGGTCTGTTGGTAAATTGAATTGGCGATTCGGATTCGGTGTTTTAACGGCTTTAAGTTGGTTTATCTACTTTCTTTCAGCGAAGAAAGAAAGTAGCAAAGAAATTCGCCTCGCAGGGGCGGAAACCGACCACTTGTCCAGCGTCCGCGCAACCCGAAGCCGATTGTGCCCGCTGTTGTTGCATCACGCAACAAGACGCGGGCGGCCGCCATCCATGGCGGCCTCTGTCCTTTGCAACGTCTTAGTTAATTTACCAACAAACCCTAGCCGACGGGGAAACAGCTTTTCAAGTATTATAATCGATACTTCGCGGAAAAGACAACAAAAAAGCTCGCCCTGCACCAGGCAGAGGAGCCGTAAAAAATTCAAGCGTCGAATCACATATCAATCAGCTGAGTTTTTTTGCCGTAAAGCAACATGTCGAACCAGTCGTAGTAGAAAAATTTTCCCATGGAGAAATTAAGCGAAACGTGTACAAACAACTTGGTATCTTTATCGAGAAGGTTACGGTCGATGTACCAGGCCGAATCCGAATCGGATTTGAACGGCACAAAACAAACTTTTTTTTCGTAGGGAAGTGCTTCAAACAGTTTAAACTCACCGGGGCTTGTTGTCCACGTCACGACGAAAAGATTATCCCAATTAATCAGCGGCTTCCTTCTTTCCCAAGCGGCAACAGATTCGTCGAAAGTTTTGTAGTGCATCATTTCCAAGGTAAGGTCGCCGAGAGTAACAACAGGCCAGCCTTTTGGTGATGTTTGTTTGAAGAGAATCTTTTCTTCCAAGTACTCATGCGGCTTGCCCAAAAATTTAAGGAAGTCTCTGTTTGACAAGTAGAGGTTGACGAAGGGCGAAAGGAACGGCATAGCCAAACGATTCAAAATGTTTCCGCCAAAGCAGTTGACGGAGAAAATCGACAGGCGCGAGTTTTGGAGTGCACGATATTTTTCGAGCGTGAAGCCGGGAATGGAAACGATCCAGTCGCCCAAAAGTTTTTCTTCAGGCAAATTAAGTTGGGCGGCAGCCTTTATCGCGTTACTCATATTTGCTCTACTTGTACCGGGATATTTTGTGCCGATGACGAGGATAACGTCATAATCCCCCCCCCCCATTCGACCGATTTCGTCGAGCGGAACGAATGGAATATTTTTGCCCTCATAGACGAGCGAAGTTTCTGCGCCCGCCGTCACGCCGACGAGTTCAAGCCCGTTGTGCTGACGCTCCAAAATGTTCAGCGCGTCGTCAAGACAACCCTTATCTTTTGCGAAGTTCCAAACCAAAATTTTCAGCATAGAATCACCTCAATGTTACATGTCAATCAGCTGAGTTTTCTTTCCGTAAAGCAACATGTCGAACGGGTCGTAATAAAATGGGGCGCCATTACCGTAACGATTGACAATCTCCCAAAGTGGTACGCCGTCGTTTATTTCGAGATTGATGTACCACGCCGAATCCAAATCCGACTTAAACGGCACGAAGCAAACTTTTTTGCCGTAAGGCAACGCGTCGAATTCCGACAGAACTTCTTCGCTTTCCGTGTAGCCCGTCACGAATAAGTTATACCAGTTGATTTTTTCGCGGCGTCGATACCAAGTTTTTTTTGCTTCATCGAAGTCGCGATAATGATTCATATTCAAATCGACGTTGCCGAGTGTGAAAATTGGATAATTAAACTTCAAAGCGCTTTGCCAAGCTGTTTCTTTGAAATGCAAATGCTCTTCCATGTAGACGCGCGGCGCACGCAAGAAGCGAATATATTCTTTATCGTTAAGGTACATGTTGACGAACGGTGAACGGAACGGCAAGCCCAACGTATGGCTGATAAGACCGCCGAAACAATTCTTGGAGATAATCGACAGGCGCGAACGTTGAAGCTTGCGATACTTTTCGAGCGTGAAGCCGGGGATAGTGACAATCCAATCGCCCAAAAGTTTTTCTTCGGGCAGGCGGAGTTGGCGGGCGGCTTGCGTGATTTTGCTCATGCCGATTTCCTTTGCGCCGACGACGAGGAGGACGTCATAACCCCCCCCCACGCGTTCAATTCGGCGAGCGGAACAAACGGAACAGCATAACCGTCCTTGGCGAGCTGAATCGGTGAACCTGCCGTAACGCCGACGAGTTCAAGCCCGTTGTGCTGACGTTCCAAAATGTTCAGCGCGCCGTTGAAAAATCTGCCGTCGTTCGAGACGACCCAAATCAAAGTTTTCAGCATGACTTAAATCCTTTCTACGGCAAGAGAAATCTTTTCGCCGGCAACGTGACGTTGCATCCTGTTAGCGCGGTCAAGTTGCCCCGGCCGTAATTATTCGCCGCGCTTAAATCCTTTCTACGGCAAGGGAAATTTTTTCGCCGTTGATGTCCCATTCCTTGGCGGAGGCGTGCGGCGCGAAGACAATCTCGTTCGCCAACGTGACAGCCATAATCTCAAGCGCGTTGTCCGTCATAAGTCGCGCAAGCTTTTCGTTGCCCGCCGTGAAAATCTTTATCCTGTCGGTGACTTCAAAATCGCTTTCGCGGCGCATGACCTGCACCTTGCTGATAATTTCGCGGACAAAGCCCTCCTCAATCAGCGCGGGCGTCAACGTCGTCGACAAGGCAATCGAAACGTCGCCGTCGCTCTGGCAGTTGAAGTCTTCGCTCTGCGTTATCGTTATCTCAATGTCTTCCGCCGTCAACGTGATGTCGCCAAGCTTAAGTTCGCCCGTCTTGTCGAGTTCAAGCTTAGCGGCTTGACCGTTCAGACTTTCCAACGCGGCTTTGACTTCGCCCATGCGCTTGCCGACCTTCTTGCCCAAGACGCGGAAATTCGGCTTGATGTTGTAGCGGATGAACTCGCCCATATCTGCGCGGAATTCGACGCGCTTAACGTTCAGCTCGTCGGCGATGATGTCAACGAAGAATTCGGGCAACGCCGCCGCCTTAACGAACATGTCGGCAACGGGTTGGCGATTCTTGATGTTGGAAGCGTTGCGCGCCGCACGACCAAGCACGACGATTTTCAAAACCGCGTCCATGTTGCGTTCAAGTTCGGCGTCGATAAAGTTTTCGTCGGCTTGCGGGTAGTCGCACAGGTGAACGCTTTCGGGAGCCGCCGCGTCGATTGAGCAGACCAGGTTGCGATAAATGTTTTCGGTGATAAAAGGCACCATAGGAGCCGCCGCCTTCGCCAACGTGACAAGCGCGGTGTAAAGCGTCATGTAGGCGTTGATTTTGTCCTGTTCCATGCCTTTCGCCCAGAAACGCGCACGACTGCGGCGCACGTACCAGTTCGACAGCTCGTCGACAAAATCCTGCAACGCCCGCGCAGATTCGGGGACTTTGTAGTTGGTCAGCGCGTCGTCGACCGTCTTGACCATCGTGTTGAGCCGCGACAAAAGCCACTTGTCCATGACGCCAAGCTTGTCGTATTCAAGGCGGTATTTCGTGGCGTCGAAGTCGTCAATGTTGGCGTAAAGCACGAAGAACGCGTAAGTATTCCACAGCGTGCCGAGGAATTTTCGTTGCCCTTCGGTGACCGCGCCGTCGTGAAAACGATTCGGCAGCCAAGGCGCAGAGTTTTCGTAGAAGTACCAGCGAATGGCGTCCGCGCCGTGCTTCGCCAAAGTCTCCATGGGTGCGACCGCGTTGCCCTTCGACTTCGACATCTTCTGCCCGTCCTTGTCCAAGACCAAGCCCAAGACAATGCAATTCTTGAAGGCGGTGTCGTCGAACAGCAACGTCGAAATGGCCATGAGCGAATAGAACCAGCCGCGCGTCTGGTCAACCGCCTCGCTGATAAAGTCGGCGGGGAAATGCTCCTTGAACGCCTCGACATTCTCGAACGGGTAATGGAATTGCGCGAAAGGCATTGCTCCCGAATCAAACCAGCAGTCAATGACTTCCGGGACGCGATGCATTTCCTTGCCGCATTTCGGGCACGGGAAGGTTACCGCGTCGATATACGGGCGGTGCAGTTCGATGTCGTCGGGACAATTCGCCGACAACGACTTAAGCTCGCCGATTGAGCCGATTGAATGCTGATGACCGCATTCGCATTCCCAAATGTTGAGCGGCGTGCCCCAGTAGCGGTTGCGGCTTATGCCCCAATCCTGCACGTGTTCCAGCCAATCACCGAAACGTCCCTTGCCAATCGTCGGCGGAATCCAGTTGACCTTCGCGTTATTCTTCAGCAAGTCGTCTTTGACGGCCGTCATCTTGATGAACCACGACTCGCGGGCGTAGTAAATCAGCGGGGTGTCGCAACGCCAACAATGCGGGTAGCTGTGCTCGAACGGCGGAGCTTTGAACAACTTGCCCGAAGTCTTCAAGTCCTTGAGAATCAACGGGTCGGCGTCCTTGACGAACGTGCCCGCCCAATAAGTTTCAGCCGTCATGTTGCCCTTGCCGTCGACGAACTGCACGAACGGAATGTCATACTTGCGGCAGACGCGATTATCGTCCTCGCCGAAAGCCGGCGCGCAGTGGACGATGCCCGTGCCGTCCTCGGTCGTGACGTAGTCGTCGCAAGTGACGTAATGCGCCGCTTTGCCCGAACGTTTGACAATTTCGTCGGCGAAGGGATAAAGCGGCTTGTACTTTTTATATTCAAGCTCCGCGCCCTTGCAACGCGCCAAAATTTTGCGCTCGCCGTCGACGCCCTCGAAGACCTTATCGACCAAAGCCTCCGCCAAAATGTAAATCGTATCGCCGACTTGAATCTTGACGTAATCGACTTTCGGATTGACGCACAGGCAAAGGTTGGAGGGAAGCGTCCAAGGCGTCGTCGTCCAGGCAAGGAAGTAAGCATCTTCGCCCGCCACTTTGAACTTTACGACCGCCGAACGCTCTTTGACGTCCTTGTAGCCCAAAGCGACCTCGTGACTGGAAAGCGGCGTTCCGCAACGCGGACAATACGGCACGACCTTGTGACCCTTGTAAAGCAAACCGCGTTCCCAAATCTTTTTGAGCGCCCACCATTCCGACTCGATGTAATTATTTTCGTAGGTGATGTAGGGATTGTCCATGTCCGCCCAGTAACCGACAACGCCGCTAAAGTCCTCCCACATGCCCTTGTACTTCCAGACGGACTCGCGGCATTTTTTTATGAAGGGCTCCATGCCGTAAGCCTCGATTTGTTCCTTGCCGTTAATGCCGATTAGCTTTTCGACCTCCAGCTCGACGGGCAAGCCGTGCGTGTCCCAACCCGCCTTGCGAAAAACTTTTTGCCCCTTCATAGAGTGATAGCGCGGGAACAAATCCTTAATGACGCGCGTCAAGACGTGACCGATGTGCGGCTGACCATTGGCGGTCGGCGGTCCGTCGTAGAAAGTATAATCCTCGCAGCCCTCGCGCTTGTCGACAGCCTTCTGCGCGATGTCGTGTTCCGCCCAAAAGGTTTCGACTTCCTTTTCGCGGCTCGCGAAGTTCAAATTGGTATCAACCTTGCGATATAACAAAATTTTTTCCTCCTCGTTGAGTCAATGGCGCAAGTTTAATTCATTTGCGCGATTTTATCAAGCTTAGCGGCAATGTGACGTTTAAACTACTTTCTTTCAGCGGCGAAAGCAAGTAGCAAAGAAAGCAGCATCTCGGTTTCAATTCGCGGCGTGTGCGCGCATGTCCGCGCAAGGCGCGCGTCCATGCGCGCCCTCATCCCCTGCAACGTCTTCGTTAATTTGCTAACAGCCTCCCGTTTCGGGCACAAAAAAAGACGCCCCGCTAAAAATTTCTCGGCACGTCTTCACGGAATGAATCTGAAATTTTTTATTCCCAACTGACCACAATTATAGGCAATGTCGTCCGCCATATCCTTCGCCACGCCGCCGGGCACCTCGACGTTCACGACCAGCTTAACCGAAGTCTTGACGTTCGGACAGGTTTCCAAAAGCTCGACGATCTCATTAAAGCAGTCGTTGACTTGCCGAATCGCTCGCGCCCGTTCGATTTCCGTTTCCAAGAAAAATTTCGTCGGCAACGGCTCGGCTTCGGATTCAAGCGGCGGCTTCGGCTCAACAGGTTGCGGCTCGACCGTTTCGGGTTCGGGAGGCGGCGGCTCGACAATCTCAAGCGTCTTTTTGGCGACTTCCGCCTTGACCAGCCAGCTCGACAGCTCGACTTTTCCGCTGAAGTCTTCGCCGAATTCCAAGCCGTCAAGGTTTTCATTTTCCGCCAAGGCAAAAGTTTTCGCCTCGACGCCGCGCTTAACCGTCTCAAGCAAAACATTCACGTCGACCACTCGCGGCAAGTAGTGATACGTCATGAAATATTCCCAGAGTTTGTTCAGCTCGACGCCGTCGGTATCTCGCCAAATGTAAGCGTCCAACAGCCCGCGCAAGTGCTCACAGCCCAGCGAAGTCAGCAACATTTCGCCGCGCCGGAATTTTTCAGCCGCCGCCGCCAAGTTGTCTTCCTTCGTGCAAAGAATTTCCTCGACGCGCCAAAACCAACCGTTCGGCTCGGACGTCCCGACAATCGCGGGCACCAGCAGGCAACTGTAGGCTTGCGAAACTTTCATTGCGAAGGTCTCTGCCGCCGTCTTGAGGTTGCCTTCCGCGTCTTCCAGCTGCAAGGCGTCCAAGTTCAGCTTGCGCGTCTCGTTGAGGACTTCGCGCCACGCCATGAAGTCGCGGGTTGCCTGTCGGAGGACTTCCATATTTTCCGCGTGCGCCGCCATGAACAGCAATAAATTTTTATTTCTGCGCGGTATCGTCCCGCATGTGTCCAAAATTTTTTTCGCCGCGTCCGTCGCGGGGTTAATCAGCTGTTTGTCGTCGTAAAGGCATTTCGGAGGCAAAATCACGAGTTGCGCGGTCTGTTTGTCGTTTGGTACGTCCGCTGAGCTTTTCGGGCAAAGAACTACCGCTTTGAACAGATTTTTGCCTTGCCAACCTTTCAGCCGCTGTTCGATTTCGTATTCGATGTCGTCGTCGGAATATTGGTCGCGTTTGTCGTCCACCAGCTTCCGCAACGTGGGATTGACGCCGAACCACAGCCGCGAGCCTTGCGAATACAGGTAGTAGAGATTTGCCTTGAGTTTCGTCAGCGCGTCGTTGAAGGTCGCAATTTCGTTGATGTCCTGCAGTTGAATCGTGCCAAGGCGAATTTCGTTTTCCTCGACGCCGCGAACGTCTCCTTGCCGACTGCCGGGCGCCGTCCCCATGAATATCGCGCGTGCTGTCTTCCGCGCCGCCGTCAAGCGTCCGAAACGTGAATTTTCGTCGTCCAGCTCTTGCGGCTTGGATTTCGCGCCGTCCACTTCGGAATTGACTATCGCGTCCCAATTCCCCTTGAGATATTTCGTCAGCTCGTCGCGCACCTCCGAAGCCGCCAGCGGGATGCTCCCCGGCATTATCAGCGCGCTTTCGTCGTTGCTCGACCACAAGTTGTGAATCACATTCGCCATCAAGCGCAGGACGCCGCGCGTCTTTTGGAAGTTTTCAAGCCCCGTCCACTTGTCGTAAAGATAATCGAACAGCTTGGGGTGAATCGGGTAGCACGCAAGCATTTTGTCTTTGTAGTTGCTTTGGCGGCTCTCATAGGGAAAATCGTTCGCGTTGTTCAGGTACATGTCGAAGAACGCCGCGCAGGTTTGCTCGCGTGCCGAAATGTCATTGCACGGCTTGAACAGGCGGCGGCGAACAATTTCGTAGCCCTCGACGACACTAACGGGCGTCCAGACGAACTCGACGCGCCCGAAAAATTTTTCGACCTGATTCAGTACGCGCCGACCCAAATCGCCGCCGATTTCCACGTCCGACTCGGGAATTGACACGACGACCGCCGACTTGCGGCTTGCCTTCGCCGCCTCCGTCAACTCTTGTATGAAGCTCATCAAGTTCTCGAACGTCCCGCCCGCTTTTATCTTGCCCGCGCGCATTTTGCGGCTGTAAGCAACAATCTCATCTATCAAAATCAAGCACGCGCCCGCCTCGTCGAAAAGCGTCTTCAACAGCTCCGCGCCAGGCGATATGCCTTGTTCGTCGTGTTCCCGAATCATTTCGTACAATTCGGGCTTGCCCGCCGACTTCGCCAACTGCGCCGCGATTTGTCCCCACAACGTCGCTCGCAACGGATTTTCCCACGTGCCGACGATTACCGCCGTGTGCACCGCAGGCAACGCCGCAACGTCAGCCGCCGATAAAATTTTTTCTACCGCCTCCGACTGCGCGGGCGTTATCCTTCCGCCGAAAAGGTGATACAGGGCAAGCAGGCTGTGCGTTTTCCCGCCGCCGAATGACGTTTTTAATTGGATGACGGGCTCGCCGTTGCCCGCCGTCAATCGCCGCAACGTCTCGACCAAAAGTTTTTTCAAGCCGTCAGTCAAATACGTGCGCGAAAAAAATTCTGCGGGGTTGGTGTACTCGGAACGCCCCTCGTTGCGAACGACTTGCGCCAAATCCGCCGCGAACTCCGATTGCAGATAACTGCCGCGTGCCACGTCGGGATGAGGCTCAATCACTTTGCGCCAAGACTTTAAGGCATTGGGCGGCGAAAAAATTTTTTCGTCCTGCGCGGGCGGAAGAGCGTCTTTGCCCGAAAGTTTCGCTCGCCACATTGTCCGCAGTTGAGTCGCTGCCTCCTCGTCGAACACGTCGCTGATTAACGCCATCGTGTCCAATGCCCGCACCGTCGTTGCGTCGTCGAAGGCGTCTTGCTCGTGCGCCCAGCTGTTCCGTATCGATTGAAGCTCCTTTATCCAGTTGAAGCCTTGACGCGGGAACTTCGCCAAGAAAATGTCGTTCCAATGAAGCTCAATCAGCAACAGGCAAACTTGCACGTCAAGCTTGTCGGTCAAGGTGCCGTATTCGCCGACGCGCGGCAAAAATCTGCGCTGTTCTTCCCGCAAGACGTTCAGCACGCCTCGTTGCCACCAAGCGTCTTTGCCGAAGTGTCGCTCCAAGTTTTGGGTGACGAACGCCGCCAACATCGGGCGCAAGACAAAATTCATCGCCTTGCTGATTTGCGTGTGGTTGTCTTCGTACACGGTCTCACCTCCTCCGAAAATTTTCTTCGACGCGCAAAAAAAAAATCCCGCCGCCGTTTCGCGCACGGGATAAAATTTTTTCAGAACAACTCGCCTTGCACGGGTGCCGACTCCGCCGCCGCCTTGCGCATGAATTCGCCGCGCTTGTCCAAAATGTCCTGCCACTCGACGACAAGGTCGTTGTAACGTGTGCCCTCCTTTGCGCGTTTGCGTCGTTCGCAGATGTCGTACAGCCGATAAGCCAAATTCTTCAACGCCTCCAAGTCGCCGTCGTAACTCGCCAAAAGTTCGCCGCTTGCCGCAATGCCCGCCTTCGCCAACACGTCAACCGCCGTCTGCACCCACAGCCACGCGCAATTCTTTGCCGCCAAAGTCTTCAGCCATTCGCGATTCAGTTGCCGATTCTCGTCCACGGCGGAAAATTCTTCTCGGCTCTTCAAGCGAACACTGCCGCGCTCCGCCGTCACTGCACCCGAATCCTTCAGCCCGTCGACCGATATGTTTTTCGCCCGCGCCAATACGTCAGCGTCTCCGAATGAAATTTCCTTGAACTCGCTTTGAGTGTAGATGTCCACGCAAAATTGGCTCGCCGCGTCCAGCCGCCGACTTTGCCCGTTGAAATACTCGTCCAGCTCCGCGTTGATTAGCACCAGCGCGTCCCGTATCGTCAGCTCCACGTCGTTCATGTCAGATATCTTGTCGTAGCGTGAATACACGCTGATGCCCGGCCCTATAGCCGCCTGCGCCATGTCCACCGGCGCGATTGTCGCTTGCGTCCAATTGTCCAGCGCGGGCTTGAGCTCCGTCTTCAACGCGTGCAGAAAGTCATTCTTGCTCAAGCGTTTGTTTTCGGGCGGGCGTTTGCGGCAAGCCAACACAACCGACGACGCCAACGCGTTTGATTCAATTTCGCGCAGTCGCCCAGGTCTTTCCGTCCTCATCGGCAAAGTCGCCGTGATTTGGAAGCCTGCGCGGATTATCGCCGTCAACATCGTTTCCCAGCCCGTCGAAGCCTCGCCGTCGCCTTCCGCCTCCTGTTGCTTGAACGCGTAATAAATCGTCGCGGGGTAATCTGCGCGGGTGGCGGCGTGAATGTTTTTCAACGCCTGAAACATTCCGTCCTCGAAAAATTTTTTTGCAACCGTCTTGTCGCCCTCGAAGCGCGCGGGCTCCGCGATAAGCTCCTCGTCCTTTGGAAACGTCATGCGCCCTAAAAGTTGCGGATACACTCGGCGAATCGAACGACGCAGCCACACGTAAAAGAACTCCGACAAGTTCGCGTAGCCGATGTTGTCATAATACGGCGGGTCGCACGAAATAAGGACGTTGTTCAGCGGGAAAGGCTCAAGCGCACTGTGCTTAAAGACTTCGCCGCCAATCTGCGCGGGCAATGCTTTGACGACTTTATAAATCCAATCAAGCATGTTGTCAAAGCAGCCGCTCGAATTACTGAACGGATTCGCCTCCGCATAATACCAAACCATTGAAAGAGCTTGCCGACCAAAGACGTGCTCAACTTTTTCACCGCTTGCATTCCATAAGGACAGCACGGAATATTTATCGGCGAAGCGGTCAATTAAAAAAGCCAGGTACACGGCGAGGGCGTCGGCATAATCCTTGGAGCCGCCGTCAGCCAGTACCTGCGCTTGAATGTCGGGGAGGAGGTCGCTGAAAGTCGTCAGGGCAGTCAGTTGCCTGTTGGTGAAGAGTTGGTGCCATTGAGTGATGCCGTATTCTTGGACGCGGAAGCCGAGAGCCTTGTCGGGCAGGTCGCCTGTCGGGAAGTCGTCGGGCATGGGCAAGTCGGCGGCTTGAAGGTGTTGGTCGTCGGGCGCGAGGTAAATTCGTCTGCCTTTGCCTTCGGCAACAATCGCCATGAGTTTTGCTTGCATGTTGCCCTGCTTTGCCTGCGCGCGGACGTGTTCCAGCTTGACATTCGAGCCGCAAAAGATACAGGTCGCGCCGTTGCGATTGACGGTGCCTTCGGGAGCGTCGTCGCCGGTTCGGACTTCAAAGCGGACGGTTTTGCCTTCGACGACGGGCTGAACGAAAGTTTTTTGCTTGGTCGAGAGCTTGAAGGAATGAACGAGCGGCATTTGACACAAGCACGCGGGATTGGAGCAGGGGACGGTGCGCGCCCACAGCCACGCGATAACGGTCATGCCTTGCGCCTTCGGGTAGTGCTTGCCGATGAGTTCAAAGGCTTTTGACTTTAACAGCTTGCCGTAGTGGAGGATGTCTTCCGCGAGCCCTTGCGCGCCGCGATAGGTTTCATTGCCGAGCGTGCCTTGAACGTTGCGGCTGACGGGCGGTCGGTCTTGGAACTTGGCGGGCAGTTCAATCATTGCCTTGTTTATGACGACGGCAACGGGGTTCAGGTCGGCCGCGCAGGCTTTGAGGCCGAGACGTTGAGCTTCGAGCGGAATGGTGCCGCCGCCCGCGAAGGGGTCGAACACGGCTGGCAAGTCGTCGGTGTAACGTTTGATTTCGGCGAGAGCCTCCGAGAAAATTTTTTGCTTGCCGCTGTTTTCCCATTCGACGATTTTGGCAATGATTTTGAATAAGCGTTCGCGTTCGGCCTGTTGAGCTTCGGGCGTCGGGAAAAGTTCGGGGTGAGCGGAGGGGTCGTCGACGAGCGAGGCAAACAAAACCGCCCGCGCAGTGGCGAGCGGTCGCCTTGCCCACCACAAGTGGAGGGTTGAAGGATGTCCGTGACGGATGGATTTTTCGCGCGCCGACGCTTGATTAATCACGTCGAGCGGTAGCGCCACTTCGATTAGCTTTTTCATTGGACATAGTGTCATTCCTTTGCAAAAAATTTTACCCGACAGTTACGGGCAGAAAAAGTTCAGTACGTGTTTGAGCGTTTGAATCTTTAGGGGCAAAGGGTCGCCCGCCTCCCCGTCGAGGTCGCCTGTCAGCGCGGCAGTGGTGCTTATTGTGAAGTTGGCGGCTTGCAGGGCAAAAATGTTTTCGTCGTCGTCGATTGTGTCGCCCGCCAAGATTTTTTTCGCCAATGCCATGAGATTGCGCGGCGAACATTTTTTCAGAGCCAACAAGTTCAGCTTGCCGTCGTCAATCTGCGCGGCGGCGGAAAGTTTTTTGAAGCCCGCAACGGATGGCGAATTGAGTACCAGGAACAGAAACGCCTCCGTGGAAAAATTTTGTCCGTCAGCCGTGATATCGAGCGGCACGGCGCGAAAGTTCTTGAGTTCGCCGAGCCCGCGCAGGTAGTAAGCGGACTTGCCCAAAAAATTTTTCAGGCGCGAATCGACTTCGTGAGCAATGGAGGTGAAGACGCCCGCGCTTGCCACGTTGATGAAGTAGTCTTTTCCGTTCGCCAAGCCCAAATCGACGGGACGCGTCCGATTGTTGGCAACGGCGTCGAAAAATTTTTCGGCGTCGAGTTGCAAGTGAGCGGCGAAGTCGTTGGACGTGCCGCTGCCGATAATTCCGACGGGCAAGTCAAAATCGTTTTGCTTTAGCCAATTAATCACCGCGTGCAAGGTTCCGTCGCCGCCCGCCGCTATCACGCCTTGCGCCCCCGACATCTTCACGCATTCGGCGAAATTTGAGTTGTCGCCCGCGCAAGTTCGATATACGGACAAAAAAATTCCGCGTCGCTGAAAATTTTCAATGACGCCGTCCAAACAATTCTTGAAGGCGGCATTCCCGGACATGGGATTGTAGACGAGCAAAATTTTTTTCATGATTTAAAGATTCCGAGCTTGCGAAAGATTTTTATTCCGAAACGTCCAATCATCGGTATGCGCGCCATATCCTCTTCGAGCAGGCCGCCGATTAACGCCAACGTCGCCACATAAACCACACAGCCCGCGCCTATCGCGCCGAACGTCGAGATAATCTCAATCTGCCACTGCGCCATAGTAAAGTCGTAGAAAAACTTCACGACCAATGCCATGACGCCAGCCGCGCAGATTGTCTTGAACAGCTGACCGAGTTCCATTTTGTAGCCGATATATTTCCAGATGAAGTAAAGGTTTATGAATGCCGCAACGCCCATGTCGGCCGCCGTAGCCCAAGCCGCGCCCATGATTCCCAAGGCAGGCATTGCCGTCAAAGTCCAGTTGAGCGCGACCTTGGCCGCCGCCGCCAATATCATGTTGACCATCGGGATTGTCGTATGACCCAGCCCTTGCAAGACGCCCGTCGACACCTGGTGAAGCCCAAGCAGGATTATCGACACCGCGCTTATCATGACGGCGGGTCCCGCGCCCGGCGCGTTGTAGATGAGGCTGGCTATCGGCGTGGCAAGAAAGAAGACTATCACGAACGCCGGAAAGCAAACGAAATTCGATATTCGGACGGCCGCCGCCGTTTGTCGGAAGATGCGCGCCGTGTCTTTGAGGGCTCGCGCCTCCGATATCGCAGGGACGATTGATACCGCCAACGACGCCGTCAAAATCGTAGCCAAGTTGACAAGCGGCACAGCCATGCCCGTCAAGTAGCCGAAAAGCTCCGTGGCCTGCCGCACGCTGTAGCCCGCCACTTCCAGGCGTTGAGGCACTATCATTAAGTCCAAATTCGACACGACGGGCAACATAATCGACGCCGCGCTGACGGGCAGGGCAAGCTTGAATATCCGCTTGATGATTGAAGTCGTCGGCTCTTTTGCCGATTCGGGCGAAGGTTTCAAGTCCGCGCCGTAAGTCCGCTCGATGTCACGATTCAGCTTTATGTGGAAGTAGACAAGGACGATTAAGCCCGTGACTGCACCCGCCAACGCTCCCAAGCTCGCGCCCGCCGCCGCGTAGTCAAGTCCCCAAGGCAAAAGCAAATCGGCAAGCACAATCATGGTTATCACGCGGAAAATCTGCTCGACGATTTGACTGACCGCCGTGGGCGTCATTCGCTGCCAACCTTGCAAGTAGCCGCGACTCGACGCCAAAAACGTCACGAAGAAAATCGTCGGCGACAAAGCCACGACTGCCATGTAAGCTCGCGGGTCTCGTATGAATTGCCAATCAATTAGCCATTGCGCCGAAAAATACGTAAGCACCGAAAAAAATATGCCCGTAAACAGCATAAGCAGCATTGATATTCGGAAGACGCGCTTTGCCCCGTAAATGTCGTGCAAGGCGACGCGCTCCGCCGTGATGATTGATATCGCCACGGGCACGCCCGCTTGCGACACAGTCATTGCGAAAAAGTATACGGGAAAGGCATACTGATATATGCCTATGCCCTCGCCTCCTAATATTCTTGATACGAAAATCCAATTCAACGAGCCTATGATTTTAACGACAAATGACGCAACAGTTAAAATCATCGTGCCCTTTAAAAATTTTTCGCTCGGTTTAGTTTCTGCCATTACATTCCCCTACTAGTTCCCAGTTCCTAGTTCCTTGTTCCTACTTTCGCCGCCGTGTGATATAATCCTTTAAAACATAATGAAAGGATAGAGCTTTATGGGTGGCGTAGTTTATCTTATCCTTAACAAAGTCAACGGTAAGCGGTACGTGGGGCAGACCACACAGCCGTTGAAAGTTCGCATGGCACAACACATGTGCGGCAACTGCGTCGTCGACAAGGCGATTCAAAAGTACGGCATTGAAAATTTTTATTGCGGCGTTATCAAAACTTGTGCGTCGAAAGCAGAACTGAATTATTGGGAAAAATTTTTCATTGCCGTGCTCAAGAGCAAAAAACCTTACGGCTACAATTTGACGGACGGCGGCGAAGGAACTGTCGGCTATCATCTGTCATCCGAATCACGTGCAAAAATCAGCGCGAAAAATTCGGTCGCCCTGCTCGGAAACAAAAACACTCTGGGTTATCATCATACTTCCAAATCTCGTGCAAAAATATCGGTGGCTTGTAAAGGCAAACCTAAATCGCTTGAATGGTGTGCAAAAATTTCTGCGATGTTCAAAGGTCGAAAAAAATCTCTTGAACATCGTGCAAAAATCGGAGTTGCAAATCGCGTATATACACCGTTCAAAAATTTGCTTCGAGAAATTGACGAGCGGCAACTCACTTACATCGCGTTGGGCAAAATTTTAGGTCTGTCATTTCAGTCAGTATCCCGTAAAATGCGCGGCGAAAGAAAATTCACGGAAAGCGACAAAGTAAAACTCGAAAAATTTTTCGGCAAGCCGGCGGATTATCTGCTAGAACGCAATTTCTAACGGACGACTTGACTTTTGGGAGGCGATAAGGCGTGAACATCAACCTTGTAAAATTCAACACGGACATAGGCAAGACGAAACCCGCGACACTTGCTCACGCCGAGACCGCCTGCCCTTTTTGCGACGTGGAACATTTGACCGGGATAATCGACACCGACGACGATATCATCTTCCTGCGCAACAAGTACAACGTGATTGAGGGCGCAGACCAATTCGTTTTGATTGAGGGGCGCGACTGCCAAAGCGATATGCCCGACTACCCGAAAGAAAAAATGCGCCGCGTCATAAGGATGGGCGTGCGTCATTGGCAAAATCTTTTGGCGTCGGGCAAGTACGAGGAAGTTTTGTTTTTCAAAAACTACGGGCTGATGAGCGGCGGGACGATACGGCACCCGCACATGCAACTTGTCGGCTTCCCGCGCTTGAATTCCGATTTGCTTTTCGACGAGGCGGAACTGCGCGGCATTGTGATAGCCGAGCGTGACGGCGTCGAGTTCAACATATCGGATTGCCCGCGAGTCGGTTTCGGCGAGTTGAATGTCGTCGTCGAGGCGGGCGGCAGTTTGGAGGCTTTGGCCGACTTCATTCAAATCGGCGTCCACTACGTCAAAAATTTTTTCAACAAGCGCACCACGAGCTACAACATTTTTTTCTACCGCCGCGCAGATAAAATTTTCGCCAAGGTGATGTCGCGCTACGTCACGAGCCCGTACTTCGTCGGCTACAACATTCACTTCCTGCCGAACAATATCGAGCGCATTGCCGAAGAGATTCGCGAACATTATTTCGCTTAAGGCGTCCATGCAATAAAAAACCTCCCACGCGGGGAGGCTTTTTTTTTAGGCGTTTTGATAGCCGATGTTGCGAAGTTTCTTAATGGCGGCGGGCAAGTGATTCATGACGTCGGAGGCGATAAGCCCTTCGGCTTTGTCCTGCGCGGCGAGGTCGCCTGCAGTCCCTTGCAACCAGACACCCGTCAGCGGCGCGAAGGGCGTTTGCTTCATGAGACCGGCAATCGCGCCCGCCAACACGTCACCGCATCCGCCCGTAGCCATTGCGCTGTTTCCGAGCGGCGAGATGAAAATTTCGCCGTTGGGATAGCCGATGATTGTCGTTTCGCATTTCGCCACGATAATCGCTCTGAAGTCCTGCGCGGCGCGTCGAACTTCGGGGACGAGGGCGGCGCGAAGTTTATCAACGGGAATGTCCAACAGCGCGGACAGTTCGCCCAAGTGCGGCGTGAGGATTGGAATTTGCTTGCAAGCCTTGAGTTCGTCGGCGTTGCCGTTGAAGGGGTAAATCGCGTCGGCGTCGAGAATCAGCGGCTTGTCGACCTCTGCGGCGATTTTTTTCACGAGGGCTTGAGTTTCGCGTTCGCGACCGAGCCCGCAACCCATAAGAATCGCGTCGACCTTTTCCGCCAAGTCCAAAATTTTTTCAGCCGCCTTATCGCCGCCGATTATGCCCTGCTTGACTTCGTCGAGCGGAGCCGTCATGACTTCGGTCAACTTGACTTCGTAAATCGGATTGAGGCTTTCGGGGACAGCCAACGTCACGAGCCCCGCGCCGACTTTCATTGCGCTCATTGCCGCGAGGCTAGCCGCGCCCGTCATGCCGCGCGAGCCCGCCACGATTAAAATTTTCCCGCAAGTGCCCTTGTGCGCGTCTTTGGGGCGAGCGGGCAGGAAAGTCAGCGCAAGTTCGTCGTCGACGAGAGTTTGATGAATTTCTTCGCCGAGCAAATCGGCGGGCAGCCCTATGCTGTCGATAACGAGCTTGCCGACGTGAGACGCGCCGGGGCAAATGTAATGACCGACCTTGGGCAAGCCGAGCGCAACCGTGCAGACGGCATTCATGGCGGCTTCGCCGATCGCGCCCGAATCGGAATCGACGCCCGACGGAATGTCGATTGACACGACGGGTCTTTTTGCGGCGTTGACGAGGCGAATCAGGCGCAAGGCTCCGGGACGTAGTTGCCCGTTGAAGCCCGTACCCAAAATCCCGTCGACGACCGCGTCGCAAAAGCGCAACGTGACTTGCAAACGTTCCCAAGCTCTGTCGCTGTCGAGCTGTTGAAGTTCGACGCCCATGCCGCGCAAGATTCGCATTTGGACGTTAAAGGACGCCGTGCGGTGGTCTTTATCGCCGAGCAGGAAAATTTTGACGCGTGCGCCCGCGTTGACCAGGTAGCGCGCCGTCGTCAAAGCGTCACCGCCGTTATTGCCGCTGCCCGCCAATATGCAAACGCTTTTCTTGCCGACGACGCCGAAAAAATTTTTAATCGCCTCGAAGACACGGTGCCCCGCGCTTTCCATGAGCGACAATTCGGGCAAGCCGTATTCTTCGACCGCGCTTTTGTCTATTTCGTGCATTTGTCTGGCTAATGCCACTTTCATAAGCTTTCCTCCAAAAGCCGCTTTAAAAGCGGCGGAACAGATAGCGCGCCGTACAGTCACTTTAGGAACTAGGAACTGGGAACTAGGAACTAGTTGATACGCTGGCGCATTTCTAGCCCACTAACCGCCGCGCTTTAAAAACTATTCAATTATGCAAACCGCCGTTGCGAAGTCTCGGCAATGACTCAAGCTGACGGAAATTTTCTTGACGCCCGCCGCTTCAGCCAAGCTTGCCGCGTGTCCGCGCAGATTTATTTTCGGAGCCCCGTGCTCGTCGTTGGCAACTTCCACATCCGTGAGCCGCGTGACAATCCCCGTGCCCAATGCCTTGAAAAAAGCCTCCTTAGCGGCAAATCTTGCGGCATAGGAGGCGGCGGAATTTTTCCCGCGACTTTCGCAATAAGCTTGTTCAATTTCTGTGAAGACGTTGTTTCTGAAATGTTCTTTGCCGACAGCCTTTCGCACGCGTTCAATTTCGATTATGTCCGTACCCAGCCCGATAATCATTTCGCGACCAAATCGGCGTCCGTTTGCGCGCGGAAGCCTTCATTGGGATTGAAGCGGAGCGTCCTGGCGATAAGGATTTCGACGCGGCGATTCTTTTGCTTGTTGTCGGGCGTGTCGTTCATGGCAATGGGGCGGTATTCGCCGTAGCCGATAGCGGAAAATCTGGCGGGGTTGAGCTTGTCGTTAATCGAGAGCAGGTATTTCATGAACGTCATGGCGCGCACCGAGCTAAGTTCCCAGTTGGAGGGGAATTGCGCGGTAGCAATCGGGTCGGTGTCGGTGTGGCCGCTGATTAAGACGCGTTCGGGCACTTCCGCCAACAAGCCCGCTACCAAAGGACCAATGCGTTGCGATTCGGGGACGAGGTCTGCCGAGCCCGACGGGAACAAAGCTTTTTCCTTTATGCGAATCATCAAGCCTTCTTCCTGCAATTCGGTCGACAATTCGTCTTGAAGATTGTTTTCCTTTATGTATTGTTCGAGTTGGGCTTGTAAGTCTTGGAGCTGTTGATTTTCCTGCAGATAAGCCGCGTTGCCTTGGTCTTCGGACGTTATAATTTCGCGTTGCATTGAGTTGGAAGGTCCCGCCTTGTCGAAGAACGACGGACCGCCCATGTTGAACGCCGCCGTGAATGCCTGCGCCATTTGCACGAGCTTTGTCTGGTCGGTCTGCGAAATGGCGAACAGGCAGATGAACAACGCCAAAAGCAACGTCATCAAGTCGGAATACGGCAGCAACCAAGCTTCGCTGGCTTCCTCTTCGTGTTTCTTCGCGTGTTTCTTTCGCGCCAATTAAATCACCCCTTGCTTAAGAGCGTGCGCTTTCGCGTTCGCCCTGCGGAATGTAAATCATCAATTTGGATTCGATTTGCGTAGGAGAATCGCCCGCTTGCAACGAGAGGATGCCTTCCATAATCATGCGCTTGTGGCTGACTTCGTTTTCGGATTTGATTTTGAGTTTATTGGCGAAGGGCAGCCACAGGACGTAGCCGGTGAAGATGCCGAGGATTGTGGCGACGAATGCCGCCGCGATTGAGTGACCGAGCTTGTCAATGTCGTTTAGGTTACCGAGAGCCGCGATAAGCCCGACGACCGCGCCCAACACGCCCAGCGTCGGTGCGTAAGTTCCTGCTTGAGAGAATATCGAGCGCATTTCGGCATGACGCTGTTCCATTATCGTCAATTCGGCGTCAAGGACATCGCCGACGAATTCGGGATCCATGCCGTCGATAACCATGCTCAAGCCGTTGCGGAAGAACGGGTCTTGAATGTCTTCGACGCGGCTTTCCAAGGCGAGGATACCTTCGCGGCGCGCCAGCTGCGACAGCTCCACGAAAGTTTTAACAATATCGCCGCGGCTTTGCTCTTCGCTGCCCTTAATCAGCAGTTTGAAGAGAGTCGGCACTTTCGAGATTTGTTCCATTGTGAAGGCGTTGAATATGCAGGCGACCGTTCCGCCGATGATGATAAGGAACGCGGCGGGGTTATTGAGTGCGGTTAGCGGCGCGCCCTTTAGAATCATGCCGACGAAGACGGAAATTATACCGCCTATCAGCCCTATTACTGTAGATTTTTCCAAAACCGGAAGCCTCCTCCTGTCTTTTGAAGTCCTGCGAACATCACAATATTTCGGTCGTGCCGAATCGTTAAATCCTGTTCAATGCCGAAAAAAAAATTCCTGCCGCCGCGAAAAATTTTAAGGGACAAGCGCGAAGGGACAAGGGACAAGTTCATTTCGCATTGCTTTTCCGCCGCCGCTGTTGTATCATAACCGAAATTTAATCGAGCGGGTGATTTTTTTGGTGTACGTCTTGAAATTCGGGGCAAGTTGGATTTTGCCGCCGGGGATTTTTATAATCCTGCTCATCGCCCTTTGCGTCAAGCTTTTCAAAATCGACAGGAGACTTACGGCGGCGGTCGCGGTCTGTACCGTCATATTCTACCTGCTTTGCACAAGCCTCGTCGCCGAAAGGTTGATGGGTTGGCTTGAGGAATTGCACACGCCGCCCGCGCAGATTGAAGATTCGGGCGCAGATATAATCGTCCTGCTCGGCGGCGGCGCGATAAGCCAGGTGCCCGATGTCGACGGCGTCGGAGCTTTGTGCGCCAGCCCCGCCAACAGACTTTTGACGGCGGTCAGACTGCAAAAAATTTTGAACGTGCCCATTCTGATAAGCGGCGGGCAAGTCTACAGCGATTCGGGAGCGGAGGCCGAAATTTCAGCGCGCGTCCTCAAGTCGTTGGGCGTCCCCGAAGACAAAATCATAACCGAGACCAAAAGCATCAACACTACCCAAAATGCCCGCTACTGCGCCAAAATCCTGCGCGATAACGCCTTTGAAAAGCCCGTGCTCGTGACAAGTGCTTTCCATATGAATCGCGCCATGCTGAACTTCAACCTGTGCCGCTACCGCCCGATTGCCTACCCGACCGACTTCACCGTCGCGCACAATCCGACTTTCCACTACACCAAGTTGCGCCCGCAAGCCGAGGCTCTGCTTTTGAACGTGACCGTCATGCAGGAGCTGTTGAGGACTTGCGTCACGGAAATTTTCGGCATTTGAATCGAAACGTTCGCGAAGGAGGCGAGGCTGTCATGTTCAATACCGTCGGAGGCTTCTTGCTGATTCTGGTCGTGATAATTTACGCTATCGGCTTTGTTCAGAACAGCATACACACGACGCGCCAAATCATAGACGTGTGGGAAAACGGCTTGCCGCCCTTGCGCGAAGGTTACATTCCGCCGAGCAAAAGGAAGATTGAAGGCGTTATGTTCGTGCCCGAAGGCGAAGACCCTGCCAAGTACATAAAGCCTTAAAATCGACGCGGAGGCGATGTCATGAAAAAATTTTTGCTTATCCTTGCCGTGATGATTTTGACAGGCGGCTCGCCCTGCGCGGCGGAGGATTTGAAGTTTATCGACGCGCTGGGCGATACCGGCTACTACTACGACGCCGAGAGCGTGCGCGAAGAAAATTCGTCGGTGCTTTACGTGAAAATGGCGGTCATCAAGGCGAATTTCAATCGCATGTACACCTACGACGTGCGAATCACTCATACCAAGCGCGTCTACGAAATTTTGTCGTCGAAAATCCTTTCCTACGACACGCGCGCCGAACTTGAATCGAACAGCAACCGCCGCCCGCCGCAACGCTATTCCGACAAATCCGAAATGGGGCAAATGGTCAGACTGATTCTTTACGGCGATTGAAAAAATCCTCGCGAAAGCCGCGAGGATTTTTTGTCGCTTTGAAAGCGACGGAACAACGGACGCGCTCAAACGTTTGCACCACTTAGAGTTAATCACCCGCGCCAATACGCAACGCTTGCGCATTGCTAGCCTCACAATTTAAGCAATGTAAAGGCGAAAAAATTCCTCGTCACATCCTGATTTTGAGTTTATCAATACACTCCAGGCATAGCGATAAGCCACGGCTGATTCCGCTCGCTCTTCGGCAACATGCAATAGTCGAACCACATAAAATAAAACCTGTCGAGGCTGCCAATCGCGTAGCCGTCTTGCTTATGGTCGCCGGTGTCGTAGGGCTCGGCGAAAATCAGCACGTCGTCATAAAGATTGTCCGCCGTGCCCATTGTGTCGATGCCGATTATAACGCGCCAATGCCCGCCTCATTCGACGTTCTCAACCATAATCGGTCTGCCCGCCGCAAGATTCCTCACGACGAACTTTTGAAAGGCGTCTTCGTCCATGGGCGGGCGGTCAAGACTGCTTTGCACCTTCCAGCCGATGTCGCGGAAAAATTTCAGCATGTTGCTCAAGCTCGTGCCGACACGCGGCTTGAACTTCATGCGCTTAATCAGCGTCGTCTCGTCGAAGTCGCGGTTGCCGTAGTAATGAAGCACCGTCAAGGCGGCGGCGTTCCCGCAACTGTATTCGGTCGTCTGCTGATAAGTCGGGTAGTGCGGCAAAATGATTCGGGTGTCGGTCGAAGGCATTTCGTAAAAGTCGGGGTGCGCGTAGTAAATCGAATCGGCGTGATTGATTTCGGCGGGCGCGGCGGCGGCTCCCGACGGCTCTTGTTCTTCCGCGCAGGCAGTTCCGGTGAACAGCGTCGTCATCAGCGCGGCGATTAAAAATTTTTTCACGTCGAAGCCTCCTTGAATGCAAGTTCGCAAATCTCGTCGAGACGGACAAAATTTTTCCTGAGGAACAGGTCGCCAAGCAGAGCCTCAAAGCCCGTGCTTGCGTGGTATTCGGCAACGGTAGCCTTGCGCGGCGCGTGACTTTTGGCATTTCGTCCGCGCCTGAAGATATCGCGTTCGGCGTCGGTCAAAAAATTTTCTATCGCGCGATAAGTCTTTGCCTGCGCGGTCGCCGAGACGATTTGCGCGCTAAGGTCGTGGAGGCGATTGACGTTGTGAGTGACTTGCAAAAGGCGCGTCCGAACGTACAGATGAAAATACGCGTCGCCGATGTGTGCAAGAATCAAAGGCGATAGCGTCTTGATTTCGTCGGGCGGGAAGTCAAAGGCGCGGGGGTTTATTGCGGTTGTCGAGTGGTTGACCGCGCTAACTGGATGCAACGTCACGTTGCCGTCGGGCGGGAAGTCAAAGGCGCGGGGGTTTATTGCGGTTGTCGAGTGGTTGACCGCGCTATCAGGATGCAACGTCACGTTGCCGTCGCCGATGTGCGCAAGAATCAGCGGGGACAGCGTCTTAATTTCTCCGGCGGCTAGGCTCTGTGCCATGTTGCACCTTGCGGCGTGTCTTCGACGATTATGCCCGCCTCCTTGAGTTCGTGGCGTATCTTGTCGGCCATTACCCAATTTTTCGTGACGCGTGCGCCTTGCCGAATGTTGAGGATGATTTGCATGAGCGCGTTGACAAGTTCGTCGTCATTGGAAGATTTTTCCGCCTCCTCCGCCTCGACGGGCACGGGCTGCTCGAATATCCCGATTATCGACGCCATTTCCAGATAAATCGCTTGGACGCGCAAAATTATATCGCCGTCAATCGTCACGGGCAAAATTTCCCCCTTGGCGAAGGCTCCGTAATAGTCGCCGACTTCCTTCGCCAGCTCGAACATGTGAGTTATCGCCAACGCGGTGTTGAAGTCGTCTTCCATTGCCGCGTAGAAATTCGCAAGCAAACGCTCCGCCACTTCGACCAGCCCGCCCGCAGGGCTTACCGTTATCGCGAAATTCTTGTCGCTCGTGTCCTTGACGAATTCGCCCGCGTGAATTTTCCTTGCCAACGTGTCCAGTTGCCAATAAGCCCGCGCCAACTTGCCGAAGAACTCTTGAGCCTCCTTGACGCGCTCCTCATTGAATTCAAGCGGGTTGCGGTAGTGCGTCTGCAAAAGCAGCAAGCGTATGACTTCGCCGGGATATTTCGCCAAAACCTCTTCGACTGTGAAAAAGCCCTTGTTGCGCTTGACCATTTCCTTGTTCGACTTGCTGACCTTTTCGTTGCCGTCGGTTATGAAGCCGTTGTGCACCCAATAGCGCGCGAAAGAATTTTCGTCGCCGATAGCCGCTTGAGACTGCGCGATTTCGTTTTCGTGGTGCGGGAAGATTAAATCGGAGCCGCCGCCGTGGAAGTCAAATTTTTCGCCCAGATACTTCAACGACATGGCAGAGCACTCGATATGCCAGCCGGGACGCCCTTTGCCCCAAGGACTTTCCCAATAGGGCTCGTCGGGCTTGGCCGCCTTCCACAAGGCAAAATCCATGGGGTTGCGCTTGCGGTTGTCGACTTCGACGCGCGCGCCCGCCATCATGTCACTAAGCTTGCGGCCGCTAAGCTTGCCGTAGTTGGCGATTTTCTCGACGCTGTAAAAGACATCGCCGTTATCCAGCACGTAAGCGTAGCCCTTGTCGACCAGCGTTTGAATCATTTTGATGATGTCGTCCATTGTGTCGGACACTCGCGGGTAAAAATCTGCGCGGCGGATGTTAAGGGCGTCCATGCTTTTGAAATAGGTTTCGATATTTTTTTCGGCGACTTCCTTCCATGTGACGCCTTGCGCGTTGGCAGTCTTGATAATCTTGTCGTCAACGTCGGTGAAATTCTGAATGTAGCGGACGGCGTAGCCCTCCTTTGCGAAAAAACGACGAATGACATCCCACGTCACGAAGGGGCGGGCGTTGCCGATATGCGGCGCGCTGTAGGGCGTCACTCCGCAGCAGTAAATGCTGACTTCATTGGGCTTGAGCGGCTTGAAAATTTCTTTCGTGCGGCTCATCGTGTTAAAAACTTTAATCATTGGCTGTCACTCCTTGAAAATATCTTTGACGTATTGGCAAACCTGTTCGGGGGTAAAAATTTTAACGGCGTCGTCGGTAAAGCCTTCCATGTTGCGCGTAACGATAGCGTCAAAGTTATTCGACTTGGCGACGGCGTATTGAACAGAGTCCTCGAAGTCTTTCCAATCCAAATTCACCGCAAGATAAATGTCCTTGTGTGTCACTTTGACAACTTTTACTATCCGCAAAAATTTTCTGAGCAACGTCATAACCGCTTCGTGATTCTTCAAATGACGCTTGGCGATGTAGTAGATATCTGTGACGGTAGTTGCCGAAACGAATTCATTGATGCCGGCATTTTCAGTCAGCGAAATAACTTCGACGCTTGCCTCAAAGAAAGGTTCGCGCTCCAAGATGAAATCCAAAGCCACATTCGTATCAATCAGCAAGTTTAATGCCATAACGTTCCTCCAACCTTTCTCTGCGCCAATCGTCAAGGGTTTTCGACGGGTCTGCGCCCTTCAAGCAACCTGCGAGACTTTTGATAATAGCCCGCCGCTCTTCGGGCGTCAGTTCTTTTTCTTCGTCAGTGGGCTGAATCAGGACTTCAACGAGCTGATTGTCGGCGTAGTCGGGCAGGTCGATTATCCCTTTCAAGTCGCCCGCCGTCATTTCCTTGCGGACGGTTTTCAGTTCAGCTTTCATGTTCAACACTCCTCAAAAACGAATGAAATTTTTCAGCTTGTCGACGGCGGTGTTGAGAATCAACGTCTCGTCGAAATTTATTTCCCGCAAAAATTTTTCAGCCAAAGCAAATTCGCCGACGCCCGAAGGATCATGCGCATCGGAACTGACGATTATCGGCACGGAAAATTTTTCGCACAAGGCGAGCATCGTCCTGTAATTTTCACGGCAATTAAGCCGCTTGTCCTCCTTGACGAACGAGCTGTTATTGACTTCCAAGGCAACGTGAAATTTTTTCGCGCCGTCAACCAGTCGTTCGTAATTCAGCGGCGTGTGGTCGTCGTCGGGGTGCGATACGAAAAAAACTTTTTCATTCGCCATGCAAGACAGCAGGTTATCGGTATTCTTTTCGCGCCCGACGTTTTCGTAGCACTGGACGTGAATGCCCGCAATGCCGAAGTCGAGCCTGTCGATAAGTTCCTGTTCCAAGTCGAGCGTGCCGTCGTTGAGTACGTCGATTTCGCAGCCGTGAATGATTTCTACGCCGTAAAGGGTGCGCGGAATGACGACAAAGTTGCGGAAGTAAAACGGGTTAATCGCGCCGGGGATTTTGGGTCCGTGTTCGGCGAAGCCCAAAAGTTTCAAGCCGCGTTCGGAGGCAGCTTGCGCCATTTCGCGAATGGTGCCGTAAGCGTGTCCGCTGGCTATCGTGTGCGTGTGAATGTCCAGAATCAAATTCATTCCGTCACGTCCTTTGATAAGTTAATTTTTTTTTCGGTCAAAGCAACTTCGATAGACGACGTGCGCATTGCCTCCGCTGAAATTTCGGCCTTGGCGGCGGCAAGTTCCGTTTCCAATTCGCTTATGCGAGCCTCAAGCCGCTGAATCTGTCGCAGGGCAACTTCAATCATTTCGCGGTCGGGGTCGGGCAAAACGTCATGATTCAAGTCGACGTCGATTTCCTCCATCAGCTCTGCGCGGACGTGAGGGTCGTTGGCGTCGTAGCCGCGCGCTCTGCACAATTCGGCAACGGCTTCGCGATATTCCTCCTCGTTGTGAATGCGCTTGCCGTGCAGGACGACGACTCTGCCGGGAATGCCGACAACCGTCGCGTGAGGCGGCACCTCCTTAAGCACGACGGAACCCGCGCCGATTTTGGCATGGTCGCCCACTTTGAACGAGCCGAGAACCTTCGCGCCCGTCGCCACCACGACGTTGTTGCCGATTGTCGGGTGACGCTTGCCCTTTTCCTTGCCCGTCCCGCCGAGCGTCACGCCTTGATAAAGCGTCACGTTCTTGCCGAGTTCCGCCGTTTCGCCTATGACGATGCCCGTCCCGTGGTCGATAAAAAGTCCGTCGCCGATTGTCGCGCCGGGATGAATCTCAATGCCCGTCAAGAATCGGCAGAAGTTCGATACCAGCCGCGCAGAGACAATCCAGCCGCGCGTGAAGAGGGCGTGCGAAATTCTGTGCAACCAAATCGCGTGCAGTCCCGAATAGCACAGGACGACTTCCAAAACGCTTTTTGCCGCAGGGTCGCGCTCAAAGATAACGCGAATGTCTTTCTTGATGCGCGAAAAAAATTTCATTGCCGCTCCACCTCGACCGCCGATTATTTTTCCAAACTTGCCACTGCGTATGCCGATATGCCCTGCTCGGTGCCCGTGAAGCCCAAACCTTCCTCGGTCTTCGCCTTTACGCTCACCGCGTCCAGTTCGATGTTCAAAACTTTCGCCAGCCGTTCGCGCATTGATAAAATATGCGGCGCAAGTTTCGGACGTTGCGCCACGATTATCGAATCGATGTTGCCGACCGTGTAGCCCTTCGCCGCAAGCAGCGCGCAGGTTTTCTTCAGCAAGTCGACGCTTGAAACGTCTTTGAACTCCGCCGTCATGGGGAAGTGCTGTCCTATGTCGCCGAGCGTCGCCGCGCCCAGCAATGCGTCTATTATCGCGTGAATCAGGACGTCGCCGTCGGAATGCGCCTCAAGTCCAAGCGAATGCTCAATTTCGACGCCGCCCAATATCAATTTCCTGTTCGGCACGAGTTTGTGCACGTCGTAGCCGATACCGAATCGAATCATTTAATTTCGCCTCTTAGTAAAGTTTCAGCGACGCTCAAGTCTTCGGGCGGCCGCTTTAAAAGCGGCGGAACAGCAAACGCGCTTTGCCGTTCGATAACTTCAGCCACTCGCCGCGGCCGCTTTAAAAGCGGCGGAACAGCAAACGCGCTTTGCCGTTCGATAACTTCAGCCACTCGCCGCGCTTCAACGTTTTAATAAAAAAGTTTCAGCAACGCTCAAGTCTTCGGGCGTCGTGATTTTTATGTTGTCGTAGCCGCTCTTCACGACTTTGACTTTCGCGCCGAGCCGTTCGACCAAGCTTGCGTCGTCCGTGCCCAAAAATTTTTCTGCCTGCGCCTGCGCGTATGCTTGCAATAAAATTTCGCGCTTGAAGCCTTGCGGCGTCTGCACCGAGACCAAATCCCTGCGCGGCGGCGTCTGCTTGACGAAGCCCTCCGCGTCGACGATTTTGATTGTGTCCTTCGACGGGACTGCCGCTATCGCTCCGCCGAATGCCTCTGCCGCGTCGATAACGTCGTTGATTGTCCGCGCAGAGATTAGCGGGCGTGCCGCGTCGTGCACCAAAATTATTTCGGCGTCGTCGGGCAAAAGTTTCAAGCCGTTCGCGATTGAATATTGCCGCTCGCTGCCGCCGACCGTCACGCGCCACGGTTTGAGCCCTTCCGTCGATGACAAAAGCCTTTCGACCGTTTCGACTTCATGCGACGCCACGACAACGATTAAAAAGTTCACGCGCTCGACTCGCGAAAAAGTTTTCAGCGTCCGAATCAAAATCGGCTCGCCTGCCAAAGCCAAAAGATTTTTATTGACGCCGCCGCCCATGCGCACGCTTGAGCCCGCCGCCGGAAAAATCGCCGTAACCATGTCAAATCAGCCCGTAAGCGATGAGCCGCCGAATGCCGACCAATACGCCCGCCTCGTCGTTGCTCGTCGTCTCGAACTTGGAAATGCGTTTCAAATCGGGGTGCGCGTTTGCCATAGCGAAGGGATAGCCGACTTCCTGAAGCATTTCAAAATCGTTGAGGTAATCGCCGAACGCCGCGCACTCTTCGGGCTTGAAGTTCATGACGCGCTGAATATTTTTGACGGCCTCGCCCTTGTTGATGTTCGGCGACATCACGTCGACCCAATAATCAGAGCTTAGGACGATTTTCAAGCCGTCACAGCTCGGCGCAAGTTTATCGTAAATATTTTCCTTTGAGTGACCAGTTGCGTCGAAGAAGGCAAGCTTGAGCGGAATGTCGTCAAGCGTGTTGAAGTCGTCGACAACGCCGTTGTGTGTGTAATATTTTTCAAGCTCGAAGCGGAATTCGGGGACGTCCTGCTCGCGGCGCAGGTAGGCATCCTTTTTGCCGCAGTAGACGCGCAGAATGTCTTCGCCCAAAGATTCGCTCGCCGCCAAAACTTTTCGTGCCGCCTCGAAGCCGATGGGGCTGCTGAAAATTTCTTTGCCCTTGTACATGACAAGCGTCCCGTTCTCGGCAAGGAACAAAAATTCGTCGCGATAGTCCTCGAATGAGCGCAGCAACGAAAAATATTGTCTGCCGCTGGCGGGCGCGAAGATGACATTGCGGCGTTTGAGTTCGGCCATTGCCTCCGCGAAGCCTTCGGGCAATTTGTTCTCGCTCGTCAAAAGCGTACCGTCCATGTCGGAAAAAATTATCTTGACCATTGCTCTGCCTCCTAAAAATTATGTGGCGATTGTATCACGCGCAAGATTTAATTGCAAAATTCGCGGCGGCATTTTGGAAGCGGTAGCAATTCGCGTTCCTGTATGCTAAGATACGATTCGGTTTTCAAATTTCGTTTCGCTTATGGTGAACTCTATGGACAAAAAAATTTTCTTAATCGCGGGTACGGAGGACGGGCGCAAACTCGCCGAATGCCTCCTTGGGCGCGGCTTCGACGTGACGGCGTCGGTTGTCAGCGATTACGGGCGCAAGCTGCTCGAAACCTGCGCGGGCGTCAAAATCAACGACAAGCCTCTCGACCGCAACGACCTGGAAAAAATTTTGCGGGCGGGCAATTTTTCTGTCGTCGTCGACGCAAGCCACCCCTACGCCCAAAACGTTTCCGCCAATGCCGTTTCAGCCGCGCAAGCCGCGCAGATTCCCTACGTGCGCTACGAACGGGCGGAGGTTGCCTTCGACTACGAAAAAATTTTTCACGTCGACGGTTACGAGGCGGCGGCTCTCAAGGCGTCCGAATTCGGCAAAAATATTTTTCTCACGACGGGCAGCCGCAACTTGAAAATTTTCGTCGACCTGCTCAAGGATTGCAACTTGACCGTGCGCGTCCTGCCGACCGCCGACGTCTTGGCGCAATGTGAAGCTTTGGGCTTGACGCCGAAACAAATCGTCGCCATGCAAGGAGCTTTTTCCGTCGAACTCAATGCCGCACTGTTCCGGCACGCGGGCGCGGAGGTTATCGTCACGAAGAACAGCGGGCAAATCGGCGGCGCAGATACGAAACTCGCGGCGGCTAAGCTTTTGAACTTGCCCGTCGTCATGATTGACCGCCCGAAGATTTTTTACCCGAACTTGGCCGCGACCTTTGACGACGTTTTGAAATTTTTGGAGGAGATTAAATGAAAACTTGCACCGTTCAAGCCGCAGCCGATGCCGTCAATCGCCTCGCGCCGCGCAAACTCGCCGAAGAGTGGGATAATCCCGGACTGTTAATCGGCGATCCGTCAGCTGAAGTCAAAAAAATTTTCGTCTGCCTCGACGTGCTCGACGATAAAATTTCGGCGGCTGTCGAACTCGGCGCGCAGTTAATCGTTGCTCACCACCCGCTGATTTTCCGCGCGATTAAGAACGTCCGCTTCGACTTGCCGCTCGGCAAAAAAATTTCTCGGCTCATCAAAGGCAATGTGGCGGTTTTCGCGGCGCACACGAACTTGGACAGCGCGGCGGGCGGCGTCAATGACGTGTTGGCTCGCAAGCTGGGGCTCGGCGACGTGAAACCTTTCGACGACGAAGAAATTTCTATGGGACGGCTCGGCACGCTCGAAACGCCGATGACTGCCGCCGAATTCGCTCGCCACGTGAAAGCCGCTCTAAACGCCGACAACGTCCGACTTGTCGACGCGGGCGACTTCAAAATCAGCAAGGTTGGACTTTGCGGCGGCGCGGGCGCAGATTTCATTCAGAAGGCAAAATTTTTCGGGGCGCAAGCGTTCGTGACGGGCGACGTTAAATATCACGAGGCTCAAGCAGCGGTCGAAAGCGGGATTCACGTCGTCGACGCGGGTCACTTCGCCACGGAATTTCCGATTGTTCACGAGTTGGCGGAATATCTGCGTGAGGAGCTGAAAAATTTCGACGTTGAAGTTATCGAAGACACGACGGCAAAAGATTTCTTCACGACGGTTTAAGCGCGGCGAGTGGCTGAAGTTATCGGACGTTGAGGCGCGTTATCTGTTCTGCCGCTTCTAAAGCGGCCGCGGGGAGCTGAAAACATTCGACGTTGAAGTTATCGAAGACACGACGGCAAAAGATTTCTTCACGACGGTTTAAGCGCGGCGAGTGGCTGAAGTTATCGGACGTTGCAAGGGACAGAGGCCGCCAAGGATGGCGGGCAACGGCGAATGCGCGAGGCATGAGGTTTGCATTCGGATAGCGCGTTGAAAGTCGTTGACGGCTTAGGGGTGGATGCCGCGTCCACGCTGTTCCCCCGCTTTTAAAGCGGGTCTTTCTTCGTTGAAAGAAAGTAGATATAAAACGTCTTGACTTAAAGCCGACTTGAACTGCTAAACTTGTGCGGGAAAATTTTTTCGGTCGGAGTTGATTGGTATGACGATTGGCGAAGTCAGCGAGAAATACGAAATGACGACGGACACGCTCAGGTACTACGAGAGGATCGGGCTGATACCGCCGGTGCCGCGCAAGAAAAATGGGATTCGCGATTACGACGAGCAGGCGTGCAAGTGGGTTAGTTTCGTCAAGTGCATGAGGAGCGCGGGCGTGCAAATCGAGCCGTTGATTGAGTACGTTGCGCTGTTGCAGGCGAACACGGGCATTGAGCGGCGCAAAAACATTCTAATCGAGCAGCGGGCGCGTCTCCAAAAGCAGGAAGAACACTTGCGCGCAACGATTGAGCGGCTCGACTACAAAATCGACCACTACGAAGAACTTTTTGCGAAGCGTTAAAACTTTTTCAATCGGTCTCGTTCAAAAGACGAGGCTGTTTTTTTTGGCGGATAATGTAAGGTATTTCTCAAGAGAGGCGGCAAAATGGGCTTTGACAGACGGCAATCAAATTTCTGACGGCATGCAACAAAATTTCATCGACGCACTTGAAAGCGGAAGTCATCGGCGTCTTCGGGTCGACGACTTCCAAAAGTTTATCGTTGCGAATTTTTATGACGGCGTCGGCGCATTCGGACAGCTTTTTCAAGGCGGCGTCGGCTTTGGCAGTTCGTTTCAAGCCTTCAAAAGTATAAGGACGAGTGACGACCGCAATCGTCAACGCGCCGAATCGTCCGATAAAGGAAACGTTATCGCCGCGCCAGAACGCAACGCTAGCGCATTGCTAGGGTCTGTTGGTAAATTAACGAAGACGTTGCAAGGGACAGAGGCCGCCAAGGATGGCGGCCGCCGGCAACAAAAACATGGAAGTTTTTTTGCCGGCACAAGCGGCTTCGGGTTGCGCGGACGCTGGACAAGTGATCGGTTTCCGCCCCTGCGAGGGGTCTTTTCTTTTGCAACTTTTCTTTGGACAAGCAAAGAAAAGTTGATTCTAAATACAAAAGGTATCGAAACGCCGAATCAGAATCACCAATTCAATTTACCAACAGCCCCTAGTTGTACCGTTCATTTTATCGTGACGAGCGTCAAGCCCGAATCAATCATGTGATTCACAGCGTTGAGCTCGCCGTTGCCCACGCTGACGACTTCCAAATTTTTCATAGGGCGTTAAACCTCCAACAGGCGTTGCGCGTTGCCGCCGAGGATTTTGGCTTTGTCGACGGTAGCAAGCGGCAAGACATTCACGAAGGCAAGCGAATCCTTTTGCGAAGACCACGGGCTGTCCGTCCCGAATAAAATCCTGTCCGCGCCGAAGACTTCAACGAACGTCATGAACTGCGCGGCGTCTAAAAGCTTCAAGTCAGCTGGCTCCCAATGGCTGTCATTGCGCGGAATGATTTTGCCCGTCGAAAAGGCCGTGTCGATGAAAACTTTCGTGTCGCCCAAAATTTTTAGAACGTCGTCCCAATTTTTCCAGCCGCCCATGTGCGCAAGCACGAATTTGAAATCGCCGACCTCCTCGACGACATGCCGCGCCATTTGCGGCGAACACCTGACAACTCCCGGAAAACCTATGTCAAGCCCGGCGTGTGCCACGACGATTAAATCCAGCTCCGCCGCGCAATACAGCACGCGCAAAAATTTCACGTCGTCAAGGTTCGCGTCTTGATAAACGGGATGAATTTTGATACCCTTTAGCCCGCGATTTTTCACGCGGCGCAATTCCTCGCGATAGTTGACGTAATCGGGGTGAATGCAGCCCAATGAAAAAATCCCCGCCTCGCCGAAACGTTCATTGAGCGCGGCGGCCGACGAATTTATTTTCTCGACTTGGCCGGTGTTCGTCGCTACGGGCAGGATAACCGACAAATCAATCTGCGCGGCGTCCATTGAGCTTTGCAGACCGCGCAGGGTGCCGTCCGTGAAGGCGGGCGTGCGGCTTATGCGGCTTAGCTTGTCGATGACGGCGGCTGAAATTTTTTCGGGGAAATTGTGCGTGTGGAAGTCGATAATCATGGCAGGTCAACTCCTTAAGTTTTGCGTGGAGGTTTTGTTTCGATGAAAGTTGTACTGTTGGTTTTGTATTTCGCGGTGCTGATAGGCATAGGGCTCTACTGCCGCAAGCACGCCACTGACGTCGACGGCTTTGTCTTGGGCGGGCGCAATGTCGGCGCGTGGCTGACGGCTTTCGCTTACGGCACGAGTTATTTTTCGGCGGTCGTGTTCGTCGGCTACGCGGGGCAGTTCGGTTGGAAGTACGGCATTGCGGCGACGTGGGCGGGCATCGGCAATGCGCTAATCGGCTCGCTTATGGCGTGGTTTATCTTGGGCAGGCGCACGCGCGTCATGACTCGCCACCTCGACACCGCTACCATGCCGCAGTTCTTTGAAAAGCGATTCGGCTCGCCGTCTCTGAAAATCGGCGCGGCGATTATAATTTTTATCTTCATGATACCCTACACCGCCTCGCTTTACAACGGGCTTTCAAGGCTGTTCGGCATGGCGTTCAGCATTGACTATTCGGTTTGCATTTTGCTTATGGCGGTCTTGACGGCGGTCTACGTCATAGCGGGCGGCTACATGGCGACGGCGATTAACGACTTCATTCAAGGCGTCGTGATGTTGGCAGGTATATCGGCGGTCATCTACGCGGTGCTTGAGTCGAAGGGCGGCTTCGTTGCGGCTCTCGACGGCTTGGCTCGAATCACCGACGACAAAGTTTCGTCGACGCCGGGGATATTCGCGTCGTTCTTCGGCACCGACCCGCTGAATTTGCTTTTCGTCGTGATTTTGACTTCGCTGGGCACGTGGGGCTTGCCGCAGATGGTTCAGAAGTTCTACGCGATAAAAAACGAACAGGCGATTCAAAAGGGCACAGTCATATCGACGCTGTTCGCGTTCGTGGTGGCGGGCGGTTGCTACTTCCTGGGCGGCTTCGGGCGGTTGTTCTCTGACCAAATCGACATTGCGGCGAATGGTTACGATTCGGTCGTCCCGACGATGTTGAGCGGATTGTCGGAGGGCATGATTGCCTTGGTCGTGATTTTGGTCTTGTCGGCGTCAATGTCAACGCTGTCGTCATTGGTTATCGTCTCGGCGTCGACTTTGACGCTCGACTTGATAAAAGACAATTTCGTCAAGGGAATGAGTGACGCTCGGCAAGTGCTGATGATTCGGGGCTTGGTCGTCGTGTTTATCGCGATATCGGCGGTGCTTGCGCTTGTCCAGTACAAAAGCTCGGTGAATTTTATCGCGCAGCTCATGGGCATATCTTGGGGCGCGATGGCGGGCGCGTTCCTTGCGCCGTTCATGTATTCGCTTTATTCGAAAAAAGTCACGACGGCGTCTTGCTGGGCGTGCTTTATCTTCGGCAGCGTGCTAATGACGGCGAACATGTTGGCGCGTCCGCTGTTCCCCGCTATCATGCAGTCGCCGATAAATTCGGGCGCGATAGCGATGCTTGCGGGCTTGTTGATTGTCCCGATAGTCAGCGCGATAACTTCAAAGCCCGACGAAAAGCTTGTTGACCATGCGTTTAAGTGCTATGAAGAGAAAATCCTTGTGCCGCTCAGCACGTCACTTAATAGCGAAAAATAATCGGGCTAGCAATGCGCAGCGTTGCGTATGGACGCGGGTGTTACTTCGAATTATCGTAACGTTGGAGCGCGACATCTGGATGCAACGTCACGTTGCCAGCGAAAAATAATCGGCGTAAAAAAAATTAGCTCCTGTCATATCGACGGGAGCTTTTTTGTTGCAAAATTTTATCGTCAGCCGTTGTAGCCGAGTTGTTTAGCCTTTGCGAAGTCGGCTTGCGCTTTAGCCGCGTCGCCCATTGCTTGATAACATTTTCCGCGATTAAAATAACTTTCAGCCAAATTCGGCTTGAGTTGCAAAGCTTTGTTGAAATCCTTCAGTGCCTTATCGTAATTTTTCATTGCCAAGTAGACGCAACCGCGACTGTCGTAAATTTCCGCCACATTCGGAAGGAGTTCAAGCGCCTTGTTGCTGTCCGAAAGAGCCGAATCCAATTTCCCCCACTTCATGTAGCAATAAGCGCGATTGTTATAAACCACGGCGTCATCGGGATTGAATTGCAGAGCTTTGTTGAAGTCCTTAACGGCAAGCTCATATTTTTTCAATTCCTGATAGGCAATGCCGCGATTGTTGTATGCCTCGGCCAAGTTCGGGTTGATTTGAATCGCCTTGTCATAATCTTGAACGGCTCGCTCGTATTGGCGCGAATTTCTGTAGGCTTCGCCGCGATTGTTGTAGGCGTTGGCGTAATTCGGCGCAAGTTGCAGAGCTTGATTGTAATTTTTAATCGCCTGTTCAAAGTTCTCAAGGTTCAGGTAAGCAGTGCCGCGATTGTTGTAAGTTTCGACCAGATTCGGGTAACGCTCAAGAACTCTATCGAAATCTTGAATGGCTTTTTCGTATTGATTAAAGCCGTCCATGTAGGTGACGCCGCGATTGTTGTACGCTTCGGGAAAGTCGGGCTTAAGTTGCAGAGCCTCGTTGAAAAGTTGAATCGCGCCGCCATAATTTTGGGCGTAGTAAAGTTTGTTGCCCTCTTCGAGCTTTTGAATCGCCAAAAAGTCGCGGTCGGCGTCGTTGAGTTGCTTGCGGATTTTGTCACGTTCGGCTTGAGTCGTGGCGCGCTTGTATTGTTCCTTCAAATCTTCGATTTGCTTATCGTTTTCGGCTATCGCGTCCTGCAAGCCGGTGTTCTGTTGAACGATTGTGACTTTTTCCTTGTCGTCGCGCTTGAGGAAATCGAAAATGCCGTCGGTGTCGATGTTGGCGGTCAGCGTCGCCGTCCAGATGATGACGGGCTCGCCGTCAGCCGTCGTAACTTTCCTGTCGTACTTCACGTCGCCGACAATGTTCGTGATGTTGTTGGTGACGGCGGAAATTTCGTCGTCAGTCAGCTCGCTGTTTACGGAGCGCGAATAGGTTTTCAGATAAACGCCCGCTTGCTTTTGCGCGTTCTTTTCGGCGCGTTGACGGGCGCGTTGCTTGGCGATGTCTTGATTTTCAAAGTCGCTCATGACGTAACGCCCGACGCCGTCATAAGTTTTAATCTCGGCACCGACAATGACAGCCGTCAACAAGCCCGCAACAATCAGCAGAGCCGCCGCCGTTCGTCGAAAGATTTTCCCCATAACAATCCCTCCTCGCGAAAATTTTTCGGTACGCGAAAAGATTTTCCTGCGCGGCAACAAAAAAGCGGCGGTCTCAATTGAGGCTACCGCTTTTTAGGGTCTGTTGGTAAATTAACGAAGACGTTGCAAGGGACAGAGGCCGCCACGGATGGCGGCCGCCGGCAACAAAAACATGGAAGTTTTTTTGCCGGCACAAGCGGCTTCGGGTTGCGCGGACGCTGGACAAGTGATCGGTTTCCGCCCCTGCGAGGGGTCTTTTCTTTTGCAACTTTTCTTTGGACAAGCAAAGAAAAGTTGATTCTAAATACAAAAGTTATCGAAACGCCGAATCAGAATCACCAATTCAATTTACCAACAGCCCTTAATATGTTCAAGCCAACTTAGACGACCGCAGCTCGCCGCCGACAATCCTCCCGACGCCCAAAAATTTTCCGCCCGCGCTGATTCGCAAAGCCGTAGCGTCCGCCGCGCGAACCGTCGTGGGCAAGCCGTTCATAAAGGCGCGGATTCGGTGTTCGGGCAAGTCAAAGGCGGGCAAGTGTTTCAAGCAAGCGTCAATCGGCAGGAGGCAACTCTCGCCGAATTTTTTTACGTCGTCGAAGGTCAGCGCGTCGTTCAAGGCGAAGTCGCCGACCCGAAGGCGCACGAGGCTTTTCAACGTCGCGGGCAAGCTCAAGCGTTCGCCCAAATCGACCGCCAAGCTCCGAACGTAAGTGCCCTTGCCGCAGTCAATTTCAATCGTCGCGGTGTCTTCGCCGAGCGCAACGACTTCAAGCCCGTGAATCCTAACCAATCTGCGCGGCATTTCAAAATCAACGTCCTTGCGCACCAAATCGTAAGCCTTGCGCCCGTTGATTTTAATCGCGGAAAATTTCGGCGGTGTCTGCTCAATTTCCCCGACGAAATTTTTCAGCGCGGCGTCGAGGGCAACACGCGGCGGCATGGCAAAATTTTCTGCACGGGCAATGACGGAGCCGTCGAGGTCGCCGCTGTCCGTCGCGAGCCCGAATAAAATTTCCGCCCGATAACTTTTGTCGCTGTCGGCAAGGTATTCGATAAACTTGGTCGCGCGCCCAATCGCCACGGGCAACACACCGCTTGCCGCCGGGTCAAGCGTGCCGGCATGTCCGACTTTGCGCACAGAAAAAATCCTCCGCACATGATTAACCGCGTCGTGACTCGTCATGCCCGAAGGTTTGTTCAAGTTTATAAAGCCGTCTTTCATAACGCTTCGCCGATTGCCTCAATCAAAGTCTTTTCCGCCTCCGCGAGCGGCATTTTCAGCGTGCAACCCGCCGCCCGTATGTGTCCGCCGCCTCCGAGCTTCGCCGCAACCTTCGACACGTCCACGCCCTTTGAGCGCATGCTTACCCGACAAAAATTCGGTGCCCGCTCCGTTATCAGAAAAGCCACGTCAACCGTGTCAATCACGCGAATTTCGTCGATAAAGCCTTCGGTCGAGTCGAATTTCTTTGCCGTCGCGTAGTCGAGAATCATCCCCGCAACTTTGTCGTCGTAAAACATTTTCAGCGAGTTCAAGGCGTCAATCAGCCCTTGCACTTCCGCCAAAGTTTTTTTCTCAATCTGTTCGGAAATGAAATTCGGGCTGACGCCGCAACGAATCAACTCCGAGGCAATGGCGAGCGTTTCTGCGCGGGTGTTGGAAAATTGGAAGAAGCCCGTATCGGTCGCGAGGCCGGTGTACAGACACGTCGCAATATCGGGCGTGATTGTCGCGCCGAATTCGCGGGCAAGATTGTAAACGAGTTCGCAAGTGGCGGCGGCTTCGGGCTCAACGTAAAGGTCGACGCCGTCGCCTTTGTTGGTCACGTGGTGATCGACGTTGAGGACGGGCGCGTCGGTCAGCTTGCGGACGTTGCCAATCCTGTCGGGCGAGGTGTCGAGAATCAGCAAAAGGTCGGCGTCGAAGCGTTCACCCTCCTTGGGGCGTTGAATCTCTTCAAAGTGCGGCAAAGCTTGCAGATTTTTTCGGGCGGTGTCGTCAATGAAAACCTGCGCGGACTTGCCGAGGGAACGGAGGATTTGCATCATGGCGAGCGTCGAGCCTATCGCGTCGCCGTCGGGCAAGATGTGAGCCGTCACCAAAATTTTATTCGCGGCCAGGATTTTCGCCGCCGCTTCCCTGAACGTTATCAGCATTTTTATCGCGGTCTCCTTCCACTTGCAACAAAAGCTTTTGAATATGGTCTCCGTAGTCGAGCGAGGTATCGAGCGCAAAGGAAATTTCGGGCGTGAACCTTAGACGGACGCGCTGCCCTATTTCGCGGCGAACGAAACCCAATGCGCTGTTTAGTCCTTCGAACGAACTTTTAACTTGTTCCGCGCCGCCCATTATGCTGACGTAGATTTTCGCCTCCCGCAAGTCGCCCGTCATTTCCACGTCGGTCACCGTCACGAAGCCGATTCGCGGGTCTTTCAAGTCCGTCAAAAGCATTTTGCTCATTTCCTGCTTGATAAGCTCCTGCAGTTTTTCTATCCTTAGTTGCTTTGCCATGTTGAAGCCTCCTACAAATGTTCGTTGATTTGCAGAATTTCTTCGCGCCCGTTGGGGTAAAGATAAAGCTTGCGTTTGCGGTCGAAGGTCGGGTTTGCGGCGTGAATAATTCTGTGATGATTCGGACAGACAATCAGCAAGTTGGATTGGTCGTTGTTCAAGCTCTGCGAAAAGGGCGCAATGTGGTGGCAGTCGACGAGGTCAACGCCGTAAAATTCTCCGACGCTCTGCCCGCAGATTTGGCAACGGTAGCGGTAATTGCGTTTCAAGTCTTCGCCGATTTTCCGATTGAGTTTGCGATACCTAATCAAGCCGAACCTTTCAATCAAAGCGACTTGCGAATCGGTCAGCGTCGGCAAATCAAGAAGTTTTTCCAATGTCGACTCGTCGCACGCAATCTCTGGCTCAATATAAAACGCGTCCTTGATATCGGTCGGGTACAGCGTGAAAAATTTTTGCCCTGCCGAAAAAATTTCGCGAAGTCTTTTGGCGAAGGGGCTGTTCTTCCCGTAAAGGATTTGCCATTGTTCGCTGTGATTCGGATTGGCAACGACGTTGAAGCCCGAACTGCTCAGCTTAACCGAAAAATTTTCGTTGTCCAAAAAAATTGTAACCGTACGCTTTTCGCCGTGCGCAAGTCGCCCGCCGCTCAAGTAACACGAAAAAATTTCTTGCACGTGGACGGGAATTGCAAAGCCGCGTTTGAGAGCGGACGTGTCGAGTTCCTTGCTCAGCAAAAAATTTTTTCTCATGATTTGTCCTCCGCGAGGTCGACGGCAAGGCTTGCCAAAAATTTTCAGTGCGCCAAAATAATTTCTTCAATGCGAGCACTTTCGGCCTCCCGCGTGCTTATGACGCCCGTTTTCTCCATAGCGTCGATAACGACGAGCTGCCGCTTCTTGGCAAGGTGAAAGTCGACGTAGGGCGAGTAGAGGCTTGGCGCGTTCGGCAGGCCGGCAAGCATTGCGCATTCGGCGAGCGTCAAGTCGGCGGGCTCCTTCCCGAAGTAGCCCTGCGCGGCGTCGTGAATCCCGTAGTAATTCGAGCCGAAATAAATCACGTTCAAATAAATTTCTAGGATTTTGTTTTTGTCGAAGTCCTTTTCCATGTTCATCGACAGGACGAGTTCTTCAGCCTTGCGCGTGAAAGTTTGGTCGCTGGTGAGGAAAAGATTTTTGACGGTCTGTTGCGTGATAGTCGAGGCACCCTCCTGAATTTCGCCCGCCTCCACATTGACGAGGACGGCGCGGGCTATTCCGAACAAGTCAAAGCCCCTGTGCGTGTAAAAGCGCGAATCTTCGACGGAAACGACGGCTTGGCACAAAAGTTGCGGCATGTCGTTCAGCGCGGTGTAGTGCGGAATGGTTTTAAGCTTTTCGTCGACGGCGGGCTTTATGGAAGTCATTCGGTCGAGCGTCGCCAACAATCCGATATCTTCGGCTTGCCGCGCAGGTTGCGGCGGAATGTCGGTAACGGGCGGCGAACTTTCGCTTGCCGTTTGCCCCGTATCCTTTGCCCCTGCCGCGTCGAAAGGCTGCTGGTTGCGGTCGTCGAAGAGCGTCTTTATTTCGGGCGCGTTGGCGGTCTTGACGACTTCCTCCTCCTCGAAAACTTCTTCGGCGTAAGAGTCAAGCAAGTCGGTCGGCTCGTCGGTCTTGAGGTAAAGCGTCACCGCGAACGATATGCAGAACGTCAGCACCATTGCGATAACGAACTTTATAAGCTTGAAGATGACGCGGAATGAACGTCGTTGCTTGGGCGGATTTTCGTTGCTCAAAAAAAATACTCCCTTCAAATTTCGTCGAAGGAAGTATATCACAAAAAATTTTTCGCGTCGAAAGTTTATGCAGGATTTTTTCAAAAAAATTTCACGGGCAAGCCGCAAGCCTTCAGCCACTCGCTCATGACGGGCGAATCAAATTGGTTATCGCTGAAAATCTCCGTAACGTTGTATTTCTTGGCGAAGTCGTTCAGAGCGTCGTTGTCTTCCTTCACGTCGAAGGCAATCAAAGAAAAATTTTCCGTGCAGACAAGTTTGGCGTCGGCGCGCTGAAGAATATATACGCCGCAACCGGGGAAGTCGCTCTCAAATTGATTGAGCAGCGATTTTTTTGCCACGGCGTCCGCAGCAGGAATGGAAGTCACGACCAAAATATTCCGCTTGAACGTCTTGCGAATCTGCGCGGCAACGTCGTTTAAAGTTTGTCGGAAATTGCGGCTCTGTTGGGCGGAAGCAGCCTTGCGAATATCGTCGTCATTTTGGTAGTAGTATTTTTCCATGACGGCGAATTTGTCGGCACTCTTGGCGAAGTCGGCAAAAAAATCTTTGCGCCGCGAATCTGCAGTCGTAGGAACCATGGCATGGATATTGCTTCTCACAGCGTTGGCAAATTTAACAGGTTGCGTCTTCAAATCTGCTTTCCCGAAAAAGTCCGCGCCCTTCGGCGTGTGCACGAATACTACGGACGTGCCGCGATTGTCAAACATTTCCGGCGCAAAATTTTTAACACCCCACGCGTCGCCGATAGTCAAGTCGCTCTGCCCGTTCAGAATTTTAAATTTACAACTTTCACAGGAAGGACGCTCCGAAAGCCCCCGCAAGAAAAGTTTGCAATAAAGTTCTTGAGAATTTTGACTGGCATAATAGGCGCGGTCGAAAAAATTTATTTCGGTACGCGAGCCCCAACCGTTGCGTTTGCTACGGAAGTTGACGTGAGCGATTTCGTTCCTTTGACCGAGCTTGCCGATATAGAATTCCCAGACGGCGGGGGACGGCGTGCCGTGACAGATTATGTCGACAGTCAAAAGGTTTTCGTTGTCGCCGCCGAGGAAATGTTTCAGGCCCGCGCATTGGCAGGGCGTGCCGCTGAATAAAACCTTCGTTGAATTGAGCGCATCCTTGACTTGCCGATAAACGTCGCCGATTTGACTTTGGACGTATTTACTGCCGCGTAGTTTTTCCAGTTCGTCAAGCGTACGTACCGCCGTGTGAAAGACGTGCCAATTTTTATCGAACGCCACCCCGAATACGACGCCTCCGTCGCGCAAAATAATTTCGCTCAAAGCCGTGAAGACGCCGCCCGCCGAGCTATGGCGGAGGATTTTGTCATTCTGATAAGTCGCCACAAAAGTCGCAGGAAGCGCGTTGATAATTGCCTTTTGGAAGTTGAGCGCGGGACAAGTGGCATCGCACCGCCCGCACTTGATGCAAAGGTCTGGATTGATTTTCGGATAGGCAAAGCCCTCGGCGTCGCGCGTCATCGTTATGGCGTTTTTCGGACAGATATTAGCGCACGCCGCGCAACCGCTGCAATCGGCGCGCTTAGCGGTGATCATCTCTTCAATTTTCATTTTGCGTCGCCTCCCGAAAGTAATGCCTCCGTCAAGAAATGAAATGCCTTCAATCGCTCAATCGGCAAGACTTCATCGCGGCGCGCGAAGTCAATTTTCATCGGGTCGGCAAGCGTTTGCATTCTGTCTTCCAAGCCAAAAAGTTTAAGGAACGACTCTAGACGCGGGTCATTTTGACTGCGCAGACCGTTGACGACAAAGGGATGCTTGAACAAAATCGAAAATGCCGCGCCGTGAAACGAATTCGTGAAAACCAACGACGCGTTTAAGAACAGCCAAACGAATTCAGCCGGTCCCACCGTGAAGTAATTGTAATTTTCAGCGTCCATTAAATTTATGACGGGCAAGTCGAGTTTGTCGGCAAGTGTCTTCACCGTGGGGGGGGGGTATTTGCTTAAGTGATAAGTCAAGACGTAGCCGCGCCGATATTTTTCTTTGAACCACGTCGGCTTTTGAGCCACGGCAAGCCAATCGTCCTTCGTCAGCAAAAGCACGGGGTCAAGCACCCAAAGCGCGGGCTTTCTCGAAAGGTCTTTGACGAGCTGAACGGCATTTTCCTCGCGCACGGAAATGTAATTGAAACCGGAAACGCCGCGCTTAAACATATCTGCTTTGTCGTCGGGAATGGCATTGACACCGAAACTCGCGGCGTAGGCGATTTTCTTTTCACTCGGCACGAAGGGCAGAAAGATTTTCCCGTAATTGGGATTCCACACTTGGTCGGAGCCCACGATAAAAAAGTCGTATTCGTCGGCAATATCCTCGAAGTACGGCAGATTAAAGCGCGTCTTTATGTGCAGGTTTTCAAAATCCTTGAACTTTGCTTGACGAGCTGCTTCGCGCGGGAAAAATTTTTTCTCCCAATCGCGTCGATCCTCAAACTTCACGCACTGTACCGTAGGCTTTCCGCCAACTTCAGAAAAAAGATTGGCTGCGCTAACCCAAAGAACTTCGGTGGCGTCCGTGAACTTTTTCAGCATGTAATGAAGCGCAAACTTTTGCAAGATGTTGCCGTAGTTAAAGTAGCCGTTCAAAGTAACTTGAGCGATTCGCATTCTTTTACCTCCTCAAAAAAAAATTACTTCCCTCAGGAGCCGAAGGAAGTATATCATAAAAATTTTTCTTTTCAATAGCCCGAAGCTTTAAGCCAGACGTCAACGTCATTTTCGGCGTCGGCAGAGTCGTTTTGCGCGGTCGTGCCGACAATCGCCAAACCTTTGAGGACTTCGGCATGGGGGCAAGCGGCGGAAATTTCGCGTTGGGTGCCCGCCAAGCCGCTGCTTCCGTGCGTGCAGAACGGAAGGATTTTCTTGCCGCTGAAGTCATCGCTTTCAAGAAACGTCAAGACGACACGCGGCAACGCTCCCCACCAAATGGGATAGCCCAGGAAAATCGTATCGTATTGTGCAAGGTTACTAATATTGACGGCAAGCGCGGGGCGGGCGTTCGATTCAAGTTCGGTCTTCGCCAGCTCCGTGCAGGCGTGATAATCGTCGGGGTAAGCTTGCGCGGGCTTAATTTCAAAAATGTCCGCATCTACTTTCCGAGCAATCATTTCCGCGATAATCGCCGTGTTGCCCTTGGTTATGTAGCCGACGTTGTATTCTTCGCCCGTGCGCGAGAAATATGCGATGAGAATTTTTTTATCGGAGGAAATTTTTTCGGACGCGACGGGAGGCGTTCCTTGCGAATTGCCGCAACCGGTAATTGCAAGAGATAAGGGACAAAGGACAAGGGACAAGAGAATCGCCAAAAAAATTTTCTTCATGACATTACCCTCAATGTGTAGCTTTAAGATATTGCAAATCGCCGAAGAAATAGGAAGCGGTCGTGCCGCCGTCGATAAGGAAGTCCGCGCCGCTTATGAAGCGTCCGCGACTGCTCATCAAAAATTCGGCGAGGTCACCCACTTCGTCGGGCGTGCCGGCTCTGCCTGCGGGCGAGGCCTTCAGCATGTTGCGGTAGCCTTCGCCGCGCGGCCCTTTGAGTTCGTCGGCAGCCAACGGCGTTATGATTATGCCGGGGCTGATAGAGTTAACGGTTGCGCCGCGTTTGCCCCAAGGTGTAGCTTGCCCCATGACGCGCAGGACATTGCACCGTTTGGAATACTGATACGCCTTGAGGGTGTCGGTTATCGCCTTAATGAACGGCAAATCCAAAAGCTCTTCGGTCGGCGTCGTGGCAAGTTGAAAATCTTGTTCAGCCGTCAATGCGCCGAGTCTGTGCCCGCTCTGCGACGAAATGACAACGCCGCTACCGCCGTCCGCTATCACCTTGCCGACTTCTTCAAGCAGGACAGCCGTCCCGTAAAGGTCGACTTTCAAAATCGCGGCAACGGGGGCTTGCGAAGGACTGACGCCCGCCGCGCAGATCAGATTCTTGACCGCGCCGAATTGTTGAGCGTGTTCGACGAGTTTCAAAATCGATTCGCGGCTTGAAATGTCAACGGCGATTGTCGAAACTTCAAAGCCCGCGCCGTCGAAAATTTCTGCCGCCGCCCGTGCCGCCTCCAATTTCAAATCGCCCAAGACGACGTGCTTGCCCGCGCCCACGCGCCGAGCTATCGCTTGACCGATTGAGCCCGCGCCTACCAATACCACAACGTCTTTCATAAAAAACCTCCTCAATATGTCGAAGCCTGCGCCTTGACAAGCAACCATTGACCGTCGCGCCGTTCGACTTGAAATTTCAGTTGAAGTCGCCAAACATTTCGCCCGCCGCCGAATACCGCCGCCTCTACCCGCGATTGTCCCGTCAGCGTTCCTTTGTCGTCCGCCGCGTCGACGATAAGGTTTTCCGTCGTCTCCGAATAGTAATTCAGCACGCCGTCGCGCACGCAACGAAAATATTCCTCTCGCGGCTGATGTAAGCCCGTCATGTGAATCAATACGAATTCTGCCGCGTGAAGTCTTTCAAGCGTCGCGATGTCCTTGGCGATTAACGCCCGCCACATTTCCTTGTAAAGTGCCCGCAATTCGTTCATTCAATCCACCGCAATCAGCTCGTATTGAGTGTTGCCCATTTTGTGCTCGGCCATAGCACTGAGCTGCCGCAAGCCGTGCCTTGATTCGATACGCTCGCGCAAATCCCCGCTGTCGGCGGCAGAGTAGACGAAATCGCAACAAGCCTGGTCAATGGCAAGAATATCGTCCGAAGCGCAAATCCCGATGTCCTTCATGGTCGGCTCGGCGGCGGAGGTGCCCGCGCAGTCACAATCGACACTCAAACGGCGCATGACGTTGATAAAAACAATCCGCTTGCCGAAATAGTCACAAGTCGCCTTGCCCGAATCGGCCATGCGTTCCATGAACTCTTCCTTAAGCGGCATGTTGACGCCGTCAAACCAATAGGGACCGGGCGGCGGCATTTCGGTGCGTGTGTAGCCATGCACTTGAACTTTTCCGACGTGCCCGCTCGCCATGCCGATAGCGATATTCTTCAAGCTGCCGCCGAAGCCGCCCATTGCGTGCCCTTTGAAGTGCGTCAACACGATAATCGAATCATAATCGACAAGGGTTTTGCCCATATTGACTTCTTGCAGGTGGAAGCCGCCGCGCACAGGCAGATTAACGCCGCCGTCCTCGTCCATGATGTCGACCTTGCAAAAATTCCAGCCGTTCGTCGCCAAAGTCTCGCGGTGCCCCGCCGTATCGTAGCGCGCGCCGCCGTAAAGCGTGTTCGTCTCGATGATATTGCTGTTGGGGACTTGCGCTTGAAATTCCTTAATCCATTCGCGCGGCAAGATGTTGGGACCGTGGGGCTCGCCCGTGTGCAGTTTGATGCCGACTTTGCCGAAAATTTCTCCGTTAATCATGTTGTAGAGCTTGATAAGGTGCGCGGCGTCGATTTTGTCGGTGAAGTAGACTTTCGCCGCCGTGCCCGTGTATTTGGTGCCCGTGACGTTTTTTGAGCCGACGACGGGTGCTGCCTTGAGCTTGAGGGTTTTCTTTGCCGCCTCGACGGGTTGAGCATTGAACTGACCGACAGCCGCGCCGACAGCCGCCACGCCCGCCATTTTGAAAAGGTCGCGCCTCGTAATATCCATGATTAAACCTCCTGTTACTCCACATGCATTATTTCAACTTTAAAGTAATCGACGTCCGTAACGGGTTCAAACCACTCGAAACGGGCGTCTTCGTTGTGATTCTCGACCGTTAGATGCGAAAACCAACTGTCGCTCGCCGCGCCGTGCCAATGTTTGACGCTGGGCTCGATGTTGACGTAATCGCCGGGCTTTAGGGCTTGCGGAACTTTGCCCCACTCCTGATACCAGCCGCGTCCGCCCGTGATAAGCAAAATCTGCCGATAATTGTGGTGGACGTGCCAACTGGTTCTGCACGCGGGCGAAAACGTCATGTTGTGAATCGAAACGTCCGTCGTCAAAAGCTGACTGATATAGGCTTGCCCGCTGAAATGTTCGTTGAACGCTTCGGGGAACGGCACGCCCAACTTGAACATGCTCGGATTAGATATGTCGGTTTCGTTCATTTTCACAGCCCCAATCGTTTCAAGTGGTCGACGACGGCAGATTCGGTTTGCGTGCGATTATTTTGCGCCGTCCTGCCCGAAATGGCAAAGCCCTGCAAGATTTTGGCGGTCGGGCACGTCAAGGAAATTGTCTGGTCGGTGCTTGACAAGCCGCTGCCGCCGTGCGTGCAGAACGGGACGATTTTCTTGCCGCCGAAGTCGTGACGCTCCAGGAAGGAATAAACAATCTGCGGCGCGTCGCCAAACCAAATGGGATAGCCGACGAAAACCGTCGTGTAGGGCGCAACGTCCACGTCGCCGACGAATTCGGGACGCGCCTTGGTCGCCTTCTCGCGGCTCGCAACTTTTTTGCAGTCTTCGTAGCTTGCGGGGTAGGGCGTCACGGGTTTCAGCTCGAACAGGTCGCCGCCGACTTTTTGCGCGATAAGCTCCGCAACGATGGCCGTGTTGCCCTTGGTTATGTGTCCGAGCCCGTATTCCTCTCCCGTGCGCGAAAAGTAGACGACAAGAATTTTTTCATTCGACGCGGCGTCAACCCGTCCGAACGACAGCAACAGCCCCGCCGAGCCCGCCAGCTTGAGAAAATCTCTGCGCGTGATGTTCATTTCGACACCTCCGAAAAATTTCTTCAAGCCGATTATAAAATCTTGAGTTTACTTCATGCAAGCAAAAAAAATCCCCGCACTTGTCGGGGAAAAAACTTGTTCCTTGTTCCTTATTCCTTGTTCCTTAATAAAACGGCTCGAAGTAGCCCCAACGAACTTCCGAATCGTAGTAGGAGCCGGGCGTCTCGTCGTAGGTCATGCAAAAGCGATAATAGACGCCCGCGCCGATGTTGTCGTCGATTTGCGGGTCGAAAACGTATTCGACGCCGTCAATCGCGATGACACACCAGATGTGCCCCGTATAGCCGCCGTCAGCGCGCGCCGTCTGCCCGTAGACCGTGTAGCAGTTCAAACCGATAGCTCTCGTCAAGGCGGCGAACGCGCAAGAATAATCGTCGCAAGCCCCGACGTGCCCGACAAGCATTCCGTAGGCGCGGGCAGTGCCGTTGTCTTCGGCGAAGTTCAAGCGCAGGACGTTGTCGCCGTAGCTGCACGTGTTGACAAGATAATCGTAGCATGCGCGCACTTTTTCGTAGGTCGTCATGTCATCGGTCGTGATTTGATTGAGCGTCTGCCGAACAATTTCGTCGCAATAAGCCGCGCCCGTCGAAGTCGGATAAAGCTCGGCGTTGTTTAGCAGGTATTCAACGTCGGACGCCTTCGCCGTGCCCGTCAGCAAAATCAAAGTCGCCGCGCAGATTGTCAAAAATTTTTTCATTGCTTAACCTCCAGCCACTCGCTCCACGGCAAGCCGATTTGTTCAGCCCGCGTGCCTTGAACGAAGTCGTAGAACAGGCGGATTTTTTTTGCGCGGTCTCGGCTCATCTTTGCGTACCAATCGTCGCCTTCGGGCTCAAGCAAAAGATTCGACCCGCCCAACAAGTATTGCCGCTTGCAAATTTCCTCAAGGGGCAAGTCGGGATTCTTCATGATGTCGTACATGACAAGGAAAGTCGTCGTCCTGCCGTGCCCGGCCTGGCAGTGGAAGTGCACCCAAGAATCGGCGGGCAGATTGACCACGAACGTTATGAAGTCGTCGACAACTTCGGGCGCAGGGAATTGCATATCGGCCGCCGCGAATCGCACGTACTCAAAGCCCGCCGCCACAGAGGCCTTGCGCTCGGTAAGAATCACGCGCGGAATCATCGTTATCGGCTTGAAGGCTTGCTTGTCGGCGTTGCCCAAAGGCTCGAAGGTCGTATCGACGCCGCGCAGTTTGTTCAGCCGTTCAGTCTCGTCCGCCTCGACTTCGGAAACGGTTTTGCCGGCATTGGCGGCGTTGTGTTCGACGTACCAGCTGACGGGCAACGAATTAACGTAGCCGTGTGACTCTTGCCGCAAGTCAACCATGAAAACCAGAGCGTCGGGCTCGTGCTCGCGAATCGCTCGGTAAATCGCCGAAAGCGCGGCAAACGACGGTTGACCGCTCGCCGAAGCCCAAAGCTTGTCCAAACCTGCGCGGCTCGGCTCTTTACCGCGAAAGTCAATCTTCCAATCGTCGTCCATGAAACGGAAACTGCGCGGCAGCTCGGCGGATGCATTCCCGTCAAGCCGCCATTGCCCCACGACTTTTTTGGCACTCGCCGCAGAAAAAATCGACGCGCTCATCAAAACAATCAGCACGCCGATAAAAAACTTCCTGAACAAAATCATTCCTCCTTAGGCTGTCGACAACCACCTAATCTCGCGCAATTCGGCAACCAGATTATCTTTGAGCTTAGCCTCCAGCTCGTCAAGAATTTTGGCGTCGAAGGCGTAAACCACTTGCGGCGGCAACGTGACGGCCACTTTAAAAGTGGCGGAACAGATAGCGCGCCGTGCCATTTGTGATTCAAAGGCTGTCGCCGCGCCGATACAAAATGCCTGAGCATTTCTAGCCCAAAATCATCGTGCTTGACAATCGCCTAATCTCGCGCAACTCGGCAACCAGATTGTCTTTGAGCTTAGCCTCCAGTTCGTCCGTGGTTTTGGCGTCGAAGGCGTAAATTACTTGCGGTGCGCCGTTGATTCGCCGCTCGCCGCTGAACTCGTCGGTGTAAATGTTGCGGTACAGCGTGAAGTCGCTGCCCTGCGCGAAGTCGGCGTAGTTGACGACGATAAAAGAGCCGTTCGTGACTTCGACGGGCGCGGCGGGCTTTATGAACAGCTCGAAGCCTTCAAGCGTCGCGGGCAAGCTTTGACCGTAAGCCCAAGAGTCAAGTTTCAGCTCGCCAAGGAAACGATTGACTTTGCCGCCTCGCAAGCCGCGCAGATTTTTCAGCACGTCGGCAAGCTCGTCGTCAAGCATCTCCTTGAAGTGCGCGAAGTCCTCGGTGAAAAATTTCGTCAAGCAAAATTCCGTCAAGCCGATTCGTTGGCGAACTTTGAACTCGGCGGTCTCCTCGTGAAAGTAAGTCGTCAATGCGCAATGAATTTCGTCGTCGGCGCAAGTGTAGAAGATAAATTTGTCGTCGACGGGCGCGAAGATTTTTTTCGTCGCGAAGCCCTCAACCTCGGCGGGCAAGTCCTCCGCGAAATGAAGCTCGGCAATCTGCGCGGCGATTTTGTTAGTGGTCTCTTCTTTCAAGAAATCAACTCCACATCTTGGCCTTAAGCACGTCATAATAGTTTTTGTCGTCGAACTTGACGATATGAGCGGTCTCCCGCGCCTTGCGGACGACGATATCGTCGTTGGGCTGAATCTTGTGGCTTACCTGCCCGTCAAGCGTGACAATCACATCGGGCATCGCGTCGATTTTGATTAGAACTTCGTCGTCCTCGTTGACGATAAGCGGGCGCATTTGGAAGGTGTGGGCACAAATCGGCGTAAGCAACAGGGCGCGAACAGTCGGATTGAGTATGGGACCGCCCGCGCTGAGCGAATAAGCCGTCGAACCCGTCGGGCTGGCAACGATAATCCCGTCCGCCTTGTAGTCCATCAGGTGCGTGTGATTGACGTAGAGCCCCAGGCGCAACATGCGCGCCACGCCGCCTTTGGTTATGACGACGTCGTTAATCGCGTTGCCCAAAAATTTTTCGCCAAGTTCGTTGCGAATGTAGCCGCTAAGCAAAAGCCGCTGCTCCACGCGATATTGACCCGCCAAAATCTTCGCAAGCCGACTTTCAAGCTCACGCGGCTCAATATCGGCAAGAAAGCCCAACGTCCCAAGGTTGATGCCGCAGACGGGGACGCTTTGCCCGCCGAACCTTCGACAGACGCCAAGCAAGGTGCCGTCGCCGCCGATTGACAAAGCCATATCGACGTGAACGCGTTCGACGCAGGGCAAGCCGTATTCTTCCTTGCGGAATTGGCGCGCCTCGGTCGCGGGCATGACAAGCCTAACGTCCTTGTTCTGGTAGAAATTAAAAATGCGGTCGACGATTTCACCCGCCCGCCGCTTGCTCATGTTCGGGAAAACCGCCAGCTGCATCATGCCGGCCTCGACGCCGAACACCGTCCCGAAAATATTTTGCCTAGCCATCAGTCAAGCTCTCCATGTGCCGAATCTACAACCGATAAAATTTCGACGCCCGCCGCCTCGCCGCCCTTCGACAAGTGCGCAAGGTATTCGATATTGCCTTCGGGACCTTTGACAGGCGAAAAGTCCAAGCCGCGAATCGTGAAGCCGATACTCGCCGCGAAGTTCAAAACCTGTTCGATAACCGCCGCGTGAATTTTTTTGTCACGGACGACGCCCTTCTTGCCGACGTGTTCTCGCCCCGCCTCGAATTGCGGCTTTATCAGCGCGACGACCTCGCCCGAATCGGTCAACACGTCGAAGACGACGGGCAAAACTTTTTCCAGCGATATGAATGCCACGTCGATTGAAACGAATTCGGGCAAGCCGTAAAAAAAATCCCGCCGCGTGACGTTGCGAATATTGGTGCGCTCCTTGTTGACGACGCGCAAATCTCGGCGCAGTTTCCAGGCAAGCTGCCCGTAGCCCACGTCGATAGCGTAAACCATCTTCGCGCTGCGTTGCAACATGCAATCGGTAAAGCCGCCCGTCGACGCGCCGACATCCGCCGCCATTTTCCCGACAAGATTAATTCCGAAGACGTCCAGAGCCTTTTGGAGTTTCAAGCCGCCGCGACTCACGAAAGGCATTTCCTCGCCGATAATCCTAATCTGCGCGTCGGAGGGAATGAGCGTGCCCGCCTTGTCGACCTTTTGCTCGTTGACCAGGACTTTGCCCGCCATAATCATAGCTTGAGCGCGGGTGCGGCTGTCGAAGAATTTTTGCTCGGTTAGGAATACGTCAAGGCGTTGTTTCATGTCGTCACCATTAAGAAGCCGAAAATCAAATCGTTGAGGCGTTCGTGAATCCGTTGCGAAATTTTTTCCGCCGTCAAGCCGCACAAGTTCAAAAGCTCGGCTCGCGTGCCCTGTTCGACGAATTTGTCTGCTATGCCCAATCGCAACAGCGGCGTTGAAATTTTTTCGTCGACCAAAAGCTCGGCCACCGCCGACCCGAAGCCGCCCGCAAGCGTCCCCTCCTCGCACGTGACAAGCAGTTTCGACGCCCGCGCAGATTTTTTTATCAGCTCGGCGTCCAGCGGCTTGACGAAGCGGGCGTTTATCACTTCGACCGAAAATTTTTTCTCGCGCAAAAGCTTCGCCGCCTCGACGCACGTTTTGACCATCGTCCCGACCGCGCAGATTGTCACTTCCGCCGCTTGAGCGCGTTCGACGACTTCAGCCTTGCCCCAAGGAATTTCTTGCGGCTTATCCTCGACTTTGACGCCCAAGCCCGCGCCGCGCGGATAGCGAATCGCCACTGGGAAATTTTTATTCAACGCCGCGAAAATCATCTGCCGCAATTCGTTTTCGTCCTTCGGAGCCAAGACGTTCATGTTCGGAATGGTGCGCAGGTACGCCAAATCGAATACGCCGTGATGAGTGGCGCCGTCCTCGCCGACAAGCCCGCCTCTGTCCAGGCACAACAGCACGGGCAGATTTTGCAGGCAGATATCGTGAAGAATCTGGTCGTAACCGCGTTGCATGAACGTCGAATAAATCGCGACGACGGGACGCAAGCCGCCCGCCGCCATACCCGCCGCCAAAGTTATCGCGTGTTCCTCGGCTATTCCGACGTCGAAGAATCTGCGCGGGAATTTCTCGGCGAATTTCTTCAAACCCGTGCCCGACGGCATGGCGGCGGTTATCGCGACGATTTTGTTGTTTTGAGCCGCGCAGTCAATAACGGTTTGCGAAAAAATTTCGGTGTAGCTCGGCGGCGCGGGACGCTTGAAGACTTGACCCGTAGCCTTGTCGAACTTGCCGACTCCGTGAAATTTTTCGGGCGAAGTCTCGGCGGGCGCGTAGCCCTTGCCCTTGGTCGTCCGCACGTGAATCAGGACGGGCGCGTCAATCACGCCGACCTTTGAGAAAACTTCCTGCAAGCCCTTTATGTCGTGGCCGTCAATCGGTCCAATGTAGTTGAAGCCGAAAGCCTCGAACATTGCGCCGGGGAAGACCGCAGCCGTCACGCCCGTCTTGACCGAATTCGCCGCAAGCAAAATCTTTTCGCCGACGTCTCGGAAGGGAATGTTTTTGACGAAGTCCTCGAATTCACGCTTGGCGCGATGATATTGCGGCTTGAGTCTGATTTTGGAAAGGTATTCCGACAGCGCGCCGACGTTCTTGTCGATTGACATTTCGTTATCGTTCAGGACGACAATCAGCTTTTTCTTGAGCTGACCCGCGTGATTCAAAGCCTCGAACGCCATGCCGCCCGTCAAAGCACCGTCACCGATGACCGCGATAACTCTGTTCGACGTGTGCTTGAGCTCTTCGGCTATCAAGATGCCCAAAGCCGCGCTGATTGACGTGGACGCGTGACCTACGCCAAAAGAATCAAAAGGCGACTCGGCACGCTTCGGGAAGCCCGTAATGCCTCCCAAAGTCCTAAGCGTGTGGAATGTGTCGCGTCGCCCTGTTAAAATTTTGTGCGTGTAAGCTTGGTGCCCGACGTCCCAAACAAGTTTGTCGTGTCTGAAATCGAACACCGAATAAAGCGCGAGCGTCAACTCGACCGTGCCCAGGCTCGGCGCGAGATGCCCGCCGTTTTTCGCGACCGTCGTCAAGATCAGTTCTCGAATTTCGCCCGCCAATTCCTCAAGTTGCGGCAAGCTAAGCTTTTGAAGTTCGGCAGGCGATTTTAATCTTTTCAACAGCCCCGTGTTAATCGCTCCTCAATCAAAGATCTGCCGCGTCGACTCTTTTGTAGCGTTTGCCGTCGACAATCAGCTTTGCCTCGTTGTATTCGACGTCGACTACCGAAGCCACCGGAATTTCTTGCCAGTTGTCGTTCGCGCCGTTGTAGTGCATGTCCGTGAGTTGCGCGCCGGAGGCGGTGTAAGAAACGCGCTCAAAAATGCGATAGTAGCGTTTGTCGCCTTCGAATTTGAATTGAATCGTCGTCACGTCGTAGGAAAGGTTTTCGATGCCGCGCGGCATTATCGAGTAGTCGCGATACCAATCAATCAGAGCTTTGCGCCCGCGTTCGCTGTATTCCATGCGGAAAACGCCGCTGAACGTGATATCATCCCGCGTGCTGTCCATCGACGTGATTTGAACGGAATCGGTGTCGAAGTAAATCAGGTTGTCGTTTTGGTCGGTGTAGATTTGTTGCCAAGTCGCCGCCAATGCCGTCGCCGCGCTCATCATGAAAATCATAAGCGCCGTCAAGAAAATCCTCTTCATTACAAACAACTCCTTATAAAAATTTCAAGCTGTATTCTGCGCGGCGAAGACAAAATCCTTTTTTTTAAAGACGGGCGGAGGAGGATTTTTGTGGCGGCAAAAGCTTTTTTGCAATGGTAAGCATGAGTTTCAGGCGATTTAGCTGATTGACTTCGGAAGAGCCCGCCTCGCAGTCTATCGCCACGATGTTCGCCCGCTCGAAGTGTTGACGCAGCGCGTGCATGACGCCCTTGCCCATTAAGTGATTCGGCAGGCAAGCAAACGGTTGCAGGCAAACGACGTTCTCGACGCCCTCGGAAATCAGCTTGACCATTTCGCCCGTAAGGAACCAGCCCTCGCCGTTCAAGTTGCCCGTGCTCACGAATCGACTCGCAAGCCGCGCCGTGTCCTTAATCGAATGCGGCGCGCGGAAGTGTTTCGACTTCAACAGCGCGTTTTTCATCGGCAGGCGGAAAAATTCTATGAACTTGATAAAAAGCTCGGCGAAGATGCTGTCTCGCCGACTGCCGCCCAAAAGCTCGCGCTTAACAATCGCGTCGTGCGCGCAGTAAAGGAAAAAGTCAACGAAGTCCGGCATAACGACTTCCGCGCCCTCCTCAGCAAGCACGCGCTCCAAAAAGTTGTTGGCGACGGGATGATACTTGACCAGAATCTCGCCGACGATGCCGACTTTCGGCTTGGCAAGCGTCTCGTCAATCGGTATCGCGTCGAATTGGCGGACAATCTCCTTGATGTTGCGGCGGTAGCTGAAATAGTTGCCGTCGACCAAATCCGCCTTGGCAAGCGTCATCCATTCCGCGAAAAGCTTATCGGTCTCGCCGCGCCGCAATTCGTACGGGCGCATTCGATTGGAAACGTTCATGAGCAAATCGCCGTAAACTGAAGCCTTAATCGCGTCCATGAGGCAATCGCGGCTGAGTTCAAAGGCGTCCGTCTCTTCGGGCAGGCCGTAGCACGCGAACACCGGCACTTGACCGAAGCCCGCGAACTTCAACGCCCGCCGCATCACGCTGATATAATTCGTGGCACGGCACCCGCCGCAAGTCTGGAACAGAATCACCGACGTGTTATCGGGGTCGCACTCGCCCGACTGCAACGCCGCAAGCATTTGTCCCGTCACGACGATAGCCGGGTAGCACATTTCGTTGTTGACGTAGCGCAAGCCCAAATCGATAGCCGCCTTGTCGGGTAGCGCGGGTATCAGCACGCGGTAGCCGTATTTCTGCAAGACCGCCTGAATCAGTTCAAAGTGAATCGGCGCCATTTGCGGCGCAAGGATTGTGTGCTTTGATTTGCATTCGGGCGTGAAGTGCGGGCGGTCGGGAAATTTTTTCGGCGAATACGCGACGGGCGTCCGACGCTTGAGAGCCGCAAGCAACGAGCGCAAACGTATCCTTGCCGCGCCCAAGTTCGACACTTCGTCGAGCTTTATCATCGTGTAGATTTTCCCGTGCGCCTCCAAAATTTCCTTGACTTGTTCGATAGTCAGCGCGTCGAGTCCGCAACCGAACGAGCTTAGCTGAATCAGCGTGACGTTGGGATTTTGCGCGGCGAATTGCGCGGCGTGATACAGGCGGGCGTGATAGCTCCACTGATTGACGACGGAAATTTTCGGCGCGTCAACCGCCACGTGATAAACCGAATCCTCCGACAGAATCGGCAGGCCGTAAGATTGAATCATTGCGTCGATTCCGTGATTGATTTCGGGGTCAATGTGGTACGGGCGTCCGACAAGCAAAATCGCGTGCTCGCCCGTCTGCTTGAGCCGCTCCAAAACCGCGTTGCCGTAAATCTGCACGTCCAGCCGATAATTTTCCATTTCAGCCGCCGCCTTGTCGACAGCCGCCGAAATTTCCTTTGCCGTCACGCCCTCCGACGCGAATTCCTCGGCAAGCCGCCGCTTAAGCTTTTTCAAGTCGTGGACGGGCAGAAACGGTTGAATGAACTTTATGCCGCGCTCTTTGAGGATGTCCATGTTGTTGCGGATGTTTTCGGGGTAGCTCGCGACGATTGGGCAGTTGTAGAAGTTGTCAGAGCGCGTGTCGAAGTTGTAGGGCTCGCAAGGGTAGAAAATCTTCGTCAAGCCGCGTTCGACCAAATCCATAACGTGACCGTGCGCAAGCTTGGCGGGGTAGCACAATGAATCGCTCGGTATCGTCGAAATGCCCTTGTAGAAAATCTGCGCGGACGACTTGTCCGACAGCTCGACGCGATAGCCCAACTCCGTCAAGAACGTGAACCAAAACGGATAGTCTTCGTAAATGTTGAGCACCCTCGGAATGCCGATTGAGCCGCGCTTGGGATTTTCCAGCGGCTTGTAGTCGAAGACGCGCCGGTATTTGTAGGCGTAGGCGTTCGGAATTTCGGAATCGGTCTTGGGCTTGCCGCCGACGCCTCGCTCGCAACGGTTGCCCGTAAAATATTTGCCGCCGTCAGGAAATTTTTGCATGGTTATCAAGCAGTTGTTGCCGCAACGCCCGCAACGATAGGACTTCGTGACGACGGAAAAATTTTCCAGCTCGTCAGCCGATAAAAGTTTCGACGCGCCCGCGCAGTTTTCTCGCGCAAGGATAGCGGCTCCGTAAGCACCCATCAAGCCCGCAATGTCAGGGCGAATCACTTCGCGGTGAAGAATCTCTTCAATCGAACGGAGGACGGCGTCGTTGTAGAAGGTGCCGCCTTGCACGACGATATTTGAGCCCAGGTCGTCGACATTCTTCAACTGCATGACTTTGAACAGCGCGTTCTTGATGACGCTAAGCGCAATGCCCGCCGAAATGTCATTGACGGTCGCGCCCTCCTTTTGCGCCTGCTTGACTTTCGAGTTCATGAAAACGGTACAGCGCGTGCCCAAGTCGACGGGTGCCTCCGAAGTCAGAGCCTTGCCCGCGAATTCGCCGACCGTCATGTTGAGCCCTTGCGCGAAATTTTGAATAAACGAGCCGCAACCCGCGCTGCAGGCCTCATTGAGCGTGATGTTGCCGATTGTGCCGTCCTTGACGAAGAAACATTTCATATCCTGCCCGCCGATGTCCAACACGAACGACACTTCGGGACAAAATTCCTGCGCGGCGGTCAAGTGGGCAAAGGTTTCGACTTCGGAGCCGTCGGCGTGCAGAGCAGCTTTGACAATCGCTTCGCCGTAGCCCGTCGTATAAACCCCGGCAATCTGCGCGGCGGGCGGAATTTTGGCGTAAAGGTCGCGAATCTGTTCGACGACGATTTTCAGCGGCGCGCCCTCGTTCGAGCCGTAAGCCGTGTAAAGAATCTGTTTGTCTTCGCCGACCGCGCAGATTTTCGTCGTGGTTGAGCCCGCGTCAATGCCGACGAAGATTTTCCCGCTGTAAGTCTGCAAGTCGCCGCGCTTAACCTTAGCCTTGTCATGCCGTTCGCGAAAGGCTTGCAAGTCTGCCGCATCTTTGAACAGCACGAAGTCAGCCTTGCGCGTTTCGGAACGAGCCGCCTCCTCCGATTTGGCTATCGACTGTTCAAGTTGCGCAACGGAAATTTCTTTAGCCTCGTCGCTTAGAGCCGCGCCCGTCGCAACAAAAAAATTCCCGTCGGGAGTGTCGACGACTTCCTCTTTGGAAAGTCCCAACGTCTCGACGAAACGTTTCTTGAGTTCGGGCAGGAAGTGCAGGGGGCCGCCCAAAAAGGCAACGTTGCCGCTAATCGGACGCCCTTGCGCCAGGTTGCCGATTGTCTGATTGACTACCGCCTGGAAAATCGAAAGCGCAATGTCAGCCTTTTTCGCGCCGTCGTTCATTAAGGCTTGAATGTCGGTCTTCGCGAAGACGCCGCAACGGGAAGCGATTGTGTAGATTTGCTTGCCCTTTTCCGCCAAGGCGTTGAGCCCCAGCGCGTCGGTGGACAGCAAGCTTGCCATGTGGTCGATAAACGAGCCCGTGCCGCCCGCGCAGACGCCGTTCATGCGAACTTCGGGCGCGTTGCCAAGGTAAATAATCTTCGCGTCCTCGCCGCCCAGTTCGACGACGGTATCGGTTTGCGGAATGAATTCTTCGACGGCCTTTTGACAAGCGATGACCTCTTGCACGAAGGGCAACGAAATTTTTTTCGCGATGCCCATGCCCGCCGAGCCCGCCAATGCGATTCTGAAAGTTTTTTCGCCGATGACATTTTTCAGCGACGTTAAGGAATTCGTAAGCGCGGAGCCGATTTCGGAAAAGTGCCGCGCATAATTTTTGAAGACAAGCCGTTCCTCGTCCATGACGACAAGCTTAATCGTCGTGGAGCCGATGTCTATCCCGACTTTCATAAAAAAATCACCTCGCCGACAGCAATTTTATAATTCTGTTAGCAAGGTGTCAATTATTCTTTGCTTGCGGCGGGGCGCGAAAATTTTCCTTGACAAGCGGCGCGATTCAGTACAGGATAAGCAAACTTTAAATTCAAGGCGGTGATTGACATGAAAAAATTTTTGGCGGCGATGATTGTCGGCAGTCTGCTGAACGCGTCGCCCGTGAGTGCCGAAGTCAGAAATTACGACGGAGTCGGCGAATACATTATGAGCGATTTCGAGACGCCCGACGTCGCCAAGCAACGAGCGAAGACCTACGCCGAACGCAACGCCTAGGAAAAAGCGGGCGTTTACATCAAAAGCTATTCGCGCGCGGAAAATTTTGAGCTGGTCGACGACGAGATTGTCACGATGACGAGCGGCATTTTGAAAATTATCAGCGTCGACTATAAGCTGGTGCCCATGGAGGAATACGGCGGCATTATGTATCGCGCCACGATTTTGGCGAGCATTGACACCGACAAGGTCGACGAATGGATTGCGCAAGGCGTCGGCGAGCGTGAATCGCTGATTGAAAAGAATCGCGAACTTCAAAAGCAAATCGACGAACAGGAACAGCTGATTAAGCGGCTGAAGTCCGAGGCGGCGCAAAAAAAATCGCCCGAAGCTGTCGAGCGGCTTAAGGACGAATTCGCGACGGCCGACAGGATTTTTATGTCGAACGTCAAGCTGGAGGAGGGCGACCGCTTGAACTTGGTTATCGCCGATTGGGCGTACGAGGCGGCGGTCAAGTGTTGGACGGAGGCCATTGAGCTGAACCCGAACAATTTTTTGGCTTACGAATCGCGCGGCTACTACTTCCACTTGTCTGACGTTGCGCGTTTCGCCGAGGCGATTGACGACTACACTAAGGCGATTGAACTGCGTCCCGGCACGGCGGACAATTATTTTTATCGCGGCGAGACGTATATGCGAATCGGCGAGCGCGAGCTTGCAAAGCGTGACTTCGAGCGGGCATTGGGCTTGAATCCGCGAATGTCGGCTCCGTTGGGCGAGTTGGCTTATCTTTACGCCACGAGCGGGCAGACGCAGCAGGCGATTGAGTTCGCGAATCGTGCGCTTGAGACCAACGAGCGGAATTGGCGGGCGTATTACAGTCGCGGGCTTGCGTTCTTTTCGCTTGGTGATTACGACGCCGCGCTTGCCGACGCGCAAAGTGCCCTTGATTGGGGTTGCGGCGATGCCTATCAGCTGATTGGCGATTGCTACGCCAAAATGGGTCGTCATGACGAGGCGGAAAAGTTTTGGGAACTTGCCAAAAACCCGCCGGCATTCGGTTAATGGATGGATTTTTGCCGTAAGTTGCGTTGTCTGCTCGAAACACTTTGCAAAATCATTCCTAGGAACTGTGGACAAAAAGTGATAAAATATATTTCGGGTGAAACAAAAT